>NZ_JBHYUU010000047.1:12849-47101 GCF_042749955.1 Kitasatospora sp. NPDC059462
GTGCAGGCCGAACCCACCTGGGTGTCAGGGTTCGCGCCGCTGGTCTGGAGACCGGGAATCCCGTTGGTCTCCTCCCACAGCTCGAACACACCACCCGCCAGCGGCAGACCCGTCACCGAGTCCGTCTTCAGCACCCGCACCTCACCCGTCACCGGGGCCTGCGGGGCGTCCGGAGCGGTCACCTGCACGCCCTGGGCCGCGTTCGCCTCCGTCAGCTCCAGCGGACCGAAGACCGGGTCCGCCGGGAGGTCGTAGCCCGGCGGCGCGGCGGTCTCCCGCCAGTAGTACGCACCGACCGGAACCGTCCGGGTGCACAGGCCGTCCGCACCGGTGGTGCAGGCCGAACCCACCTGGGTGTCAGGGTTCGCGCCGCTGGTCTGGAGACCGGGAATCCCGTTGGTCTCCTCCCACAGCTCGAACACACCACCGGCCAGCGGAGCACCCGTCACCGAGTCCGTCTTCAGGACGCGCACCTCGCCGGTCGTCGGCGGCTGTGCGACGTCCGGGGCCGTCACCTGCACGCCCTGGGCCGCGTTGGCCGCCGTCAGCACCAACGGACCGAACACCGGATCGGCCGGCAGCAGATAGCCCGCCGGAGCCGCGGTCTCCCGCCAGTAGTAGGTTCCGAGCGGAACCGTCCGGGTGCACAGGCCGTCCGCACCGGTGGTGCAGGTCGTGCCCTGCTGGGTGTCGGGGTCGACGCCGGTGGTCTGGAGACCGGGAATGCCGTTGGTCTCCTCCCACAGCTCGAACACACCACCCGCCAGCGGCGCGCCCGTCACCGAGTCCGTCTTCAGCACCCGCACCTCGCCCGTCACCACGGCGGCGCACTCGGGCAGGTCGCCGTCGAAGGGGTAGGCGTGGAACTCCTGGCCACCGCCTCCGGTGGCCGAGCTGGTGTGGATGAGGTCGCCGGTGACGAAGACACGGCCGTTGACGCCGGGCAGGGTGACCGTGGTCTGCGAGGTCCGCTCGCCGACCAGGATGCTGCCCTGGAACTGGCCGGTGCCCACCAGGTTGACCGAGGTGGCGTCGGGGAAGTTCCACAGCAGGCGCTCGCGGTAGGCGTTGAGCGGGTCGGTGTCGGCGATGTCGCCGCTGTAGGTGTTGATGGTCCGGGCGGCACCGGTCAGGTTGACCAGGATGGTGGCGCCCGCCGGGATGTTGGCGAAGGCGATGCCCTGCTGGCCGCCGCCCGGACCGGTGAGGTCGAAGTCGACGTTGAAGACCTGGAGCGGTGACACGCCGTCACCGGTGAACAAGGTCTCGAAGCCCGCGTTCACGGCGACGCCGGTCGGGGTGCGCGGCACTCCGTTGACCCGGGCGTAGCAGTCGGAGGCGTCGGAGAGCTGGTCGCGCAGGGCGGCGTAGGGCTGGACGGCGTTGGGGTCGTGGACGAGGGTTCCGGTCACGTTGCCGGTGACGGTGCTGGCGTAGCGGACGACACCGCCCTCGGCCACCAGGGTCTGGCCGGGGGCGACGACGACGTCGTCTCCGGTGGTGAGGAAGTCCGCCCCGTCCGGCGGGGGGACCCGGGAGCCCGCGCCGACGATGCCGATGTTGTAGATGGAGCTGGCGCCGACGTCCTTGGACTGGTCGAAGTCGTGGAGGACGACGACCCGGCCCTCGGCCTCGGCGGCGCGGCCGCGGACCAGGAAGTCGGAGCCGACGAAGATGTTGATCCCGTTGTCCCGCCCGGCGATCGGGCCGTTGCTGATCGGGGGGAAGGGGTCGGGACAGCTGCCGGGGACACAGGGACCCAGGCCACCGGGGAGCGTCGCGGCCTCGGCGGACACGGCGCCCGGACCGAGCGCGAGGACGGGGACGAGGGCCGACACGATCGTGCACGGCAGTGCCAGGGCGGCGGCCTTCCGGCGGACGCGGGCGAACATGCGGTTGAAACGAGCCATAGTCGTAGCGTCCGGCAGCCTGCGCGCGCAGGGTCCGTGACGGGGCGCCGGGGTACGCTGAATGGTGACCGGGCGTACCCGCTCAGACCAACCGTCAGCTTCCGGGGCCCGGCCGACGAGGGGTCAGGACGCCTCGTCCCAGGGGGAGGCCGCCCGGTTGCCGGTTCCGTCGCAGGTGCGGCAGATCTCGTCGCGGTAGGCGTGCTTGGCGCCGGTGGCGTCGACCCGGTAGCGGACGTAGACGCCGGTGCCGTCGCAGAGGAAACAGTTCCCCCCGCCGCCGCCGACCTCGGTGGTGCCGGTGCCCTGGCAGGTCCGGCAGCTGAGGCCGGCGGTGCGGCCGGTGCCCGCGCAGATGCGGCAGACCGTGGTCATCGTCTTCCTCCCGGGTCGGACATAGGGTCTGTCTCTTGGATCAGGCCGGGTCCGCGACGCCAGGGCGCGCCCCCAGGTCATCGTAGGCGCTGTCCGGTCCTTCCCGAGAGGGCTCCGCTCAGCCCGGCAGGCCCGCGCCGACACGGCGGGAGACGGAGATCTGCTGGAGGTCGAGCATCCCCGGCGGGTCGGCGAGGCCGGGGCCGCCGGCGTGCACCCACGCGGCGATCTCCTCGATCATGTCGTCGGCCAGCACCCAGCCCAGCCAGACCGGCCGGCCGCCGGCCGCGCGGCCCTCGCTGGAGGGGCCGACCACGACCACGTTGGAGTGGGCGCAGGTGTCCAGGCACTGCACGGCGCGGACCCGGCCCGCGTCGCCGACCGCCGTGCGCAGCCGCTCGTACTGGCCGGCGTGGTCGACGCCGGGGTGCTTCTCCCGGGTGCCGCAGCAGCAGCCCCGGCAGACGGTGACGGTCACCGGGGACACCGGGCCGCGCCCGGCGCCCTTGCCGCCGCCCTTCGCGCCGGCCGCGCCCTTGGCGCTCCCGCCCGTCCGTTCGCGCTCGCGACGGCTCATGCTCCCTCAGCCCTCCTCGTTCCCCAGGGCCCGCCGCCACGCCCGTTCGCGCAGCAGCCGCAGGCCGTTGAGGCCGACGATCACGGTGGAGCCCTCGTGCCCGGCGACGCCGAGCGGCAGGGGCAGCGTACCCGCCAGGTCCCAGACGACCAGGAGGGTGATGGCCGTTCCCGCGATCACCAGGTTCTGCACCACCAGCCGGCGGGCCCGCCGGGAGAGGGCGACCACGGCCGGGACGGCGGCGAGGTCGTCGCGGACGAGGACGGCGTCGGCGGTCTCCAGGGCGAGGTCCGAGCCGGCCCGGCCCATCGCCACGCCGGTGTGCGCGGCGGCCAGCGCCGGGGCGTCGTTGACGCCGTCGCCGACCATCAGCACCCGCCGGCCGGCGGCGGCGAGGTCGTGCACGGCGGCGGCCTTCTCGTGCGGCAGCAGCCCGCCGCGGACGTCGGTGAGGCCGACCTCGGCGGCCAGCCGGGCGGCGGCGCGCGGGTTGTCGCCGGTGAGCAGCACCGGCGGGCGGCCGGTGAGCGCGGTCAGGGCCCGGACGGCGCCGGGGGCCTGGGCGCGCGGGCGGTCGGCGAGGCCGAGCACGCCGGCCGGCTCGCCGTCGCGCAGCACCAGGACGGCGGTGCGGCCGGTGGCCTCCACGGCGGTGACGGCGGGGTGGTCGCGATGGGGGCCCGGGGCGCCGACGGCGACCACCGCCGCGCCGACCACGGCCCGCACGCCGACGCCCGGGGTGGCGGTGAAGTCGGTGGCGGGCAGGACCGGCAGGCCGCGCTCACGGGCGGCGGCGACCACGGCGCGGGCCAGCGGGTGCTCGCTGGGATGCTCGGCGGCGGCCGCGAGCGTCAGCAGGTCGTCGGCGGTGGTGCCGTCGAGCGGGCGGACCTCGGTGACCCGGGGGGTGCCCTCGGTGAGGGTGCCGGTCTTGTCGAGGGCGACGGCGTCGGCCCGGCCGAGGCGCTCCATCACCACGGCCGACTTGACCAGGACGCCGTGCCGACCGGCGTTGGCGATCGCGGAGAGCAGCGGCGGCATGGTCGCGAGCACCACGGCGCAGGGCGAGGCGACGATCATGAAGGTCATGGCGCGCAGCAGGGCGTCGGTCAGGTCGGCGCCGAGGGCGAGCGGGACGGCGAACAGCAGCAGGGTCGCGGCCACCAGGACGGCGGCGTAGCGCTGTTCGATCTTCTCGACGAACAGCTGGGTGGGGGCCTTGGTCTCGGAGGCCTCCTCGACCATGGCGACGATCCGGGCGATCACGGTGTCGGCGGGGTCCCGCTCGACCCGCACGCGCAGCACGCCGGTGCCGTTGAGGGTGCCCGCGTACACCTGGTCGCCGGGGCGCTTGGCGACGGGCAGCGGTTCGCCGGTGATGGTGGCCTGGTCGACGTCGCCGGCGCCGTCCAGGACGCGGCCGTCGGCGCCGATCCGTTCGCCGGGGCGGACCAGCACGGTGTCACCGACGGCGAGCTCGGCGGTGGGGACGGTCTCCTCGGTCTCCCCGGTCTCCCCGGCGCCACCGGCGCGCAGCCGGGTGGCGGTGGCGGGGGCGAGGTCGAGCAGGCCGCGGACGGAGTCGGCGGTGCGGGCGGTGGCCAGGGCCTCCAGGGCGCCGCTGGTCGCGAAGATGACGATCAGCAGCGCGCCGTCCAGCGGCTGGCCGATGGCGGCGGCGCCGAGGGCGGCGACGACCATCAGCAGGTCCACGTCGAGGGTCCGCTCGCGCAGGGCGCGCAGTCCGGCGAGGGCGGGTTCCCAGCCGCCGGCGGCGTACGCGGCGGCGTACAGCGTGCCGGACGCCCAGCCGGGGGCGCCGCAGAGCTGGAGGGCGAGCGCGGCCAGGAAGGCGGCCAGGCTGCCGGCCGCCCAGCGGGCCTCGGGCAGCGCGAGCGCCCGGGTGCGGCGGGGGCGCGGCGGCCCGGCGGACGGGGCGGGGGCGGCCGGCCGGGTGAGCGTGGTGGCGGACATGGGCGCCACCTTACAGGAATACATGAACACACCTTCATGTGTTCATATGACCTGTCGGGCCTTCCCTCCCCCGTCCGCGCCCCCCGTAGGATTCCCCCATGGGACACGCAGCCGCCGAGAACGCCGTGCCGCGGATGCGCCTGGACGCGTCCAACGCCGCCAAGGTGGCGAGCACGCTCCAGGCCCTCGCCACCCCCTCCCGGCTGCTGATCCTCGCCCAGCTCCGCGAAGGGCCGCGGGCCGC
This sequence comes from Kitasatospora sp. NPDC059462, assembly GCF_042749955.1. NCBI lineage: Bacteria > Bacillati > Actinomycetota > Actinomycetes > Kitasatosporales > Streptomycetaceae > Kitasatospora > Kitasatospora sp. NPDC059462. Next base: position 17,930 of record NZ_JBHYUU010000047.1, read on the forward strand.
CACCGAACTCGCCGACGCCGTCGGCATGGAGCAGTCCGCCTGCTCCCACCAGCTGCGGCTGCTGCGCAACCTCGGCCTGGTCGTCGGCGAGCGCCGCGGCCGCTCGGTCGTCTACTCCCTGCACGACGACCACGTCGCCGCCCTCCTCGACCAGGCGGTCTACCACGTCGACCACCTCCGCCTCGGCATCACCGACGACGGAAGGGCGAACTCCGCGCCAAAGAACGGTGGTTGAGCGCCACAAGGCTGGGCGCTCCGGCATCCCGGCGGGTAGCGTGCGGACCGTGACCCTCCTCGCGCTCGCGCTCGCGACGATCCTCGGCGGCGGTTCGTACTACGCCGGGTCGCGCGCCTCGATGACGTACCGGATCCGCCGCCACGGAACGCGCTTCCGCGCTCGGGTGACCGAGGTCCGGAGCACGCCGGTGGGCGAGGGAACCGGGGTCGAGGACCACGTCCGGGTGCGCTTCGAGGTCCCGGACGGCCCCCCGGTGGAGGCGGCCACCTCGCTCTCGCTGCGCGGCCCGACGGGGCTCGAACCGGGCGACGAGGTCGAGGTCGCCCACCTGCGGCGCCACCCCCGGAAGGTGGTCGTCCTCGGCTACCACACCGCCGACGGCGTTCCGCTGCTGGCCTACACGTCCGTCCTGTTCGCGGTGATGACCGTCTTCTTCCTGTTCATCGCCCTCGCCATCCGCTGAGGGCCGCGGGTCGCCGAACCCCCTCAGGCCGTGTCCCGCGCCGCCGCGCGGCCGGCGGCCCGGCCGGAGAAGAGGCAGCCGCCGAGGAACGTCCCCTCCAGGGAGCGGTACCCGTGGACGCCGCCGCCCCCGAAGCCGGCGGCCTCGCCCGCGGCGTAGAGACCGTCGAGGACGGAGCCGTCGGGGCGCAGCACCCGGGCCGAGAGGTCAGTGTGCAGGCCGCCGAGCGAGCCGCGGGTGAGGACGGACAGCCGCACCGCGATCAGCGGCGCGGCGGCCGGGTCGAGGATGCGGTGCGGTGCCGCGACGCCGAGCAGCCGGTCGCCGGGGTAGCGGCGGGCGCCACGGGCGGCGATCACCTGGAGGTCCTTGGCGAAGGGGTTGGCGAGCTGACGGTCCCTGGCCTCGACGACGCGGCGCAGTTCGGCGCCGTCGATCAGCGGGGCCCGCGTCTTGGCGTTCATCGCGCGGGCGAGGTCGTACAGGGTGCCCGCGACCACCACGTCGGGGCCGTGGGCGAGGTGGGTGCGCAGCGGACCGGGGGCGCCGGGCAGGGCGCGCCGCAGCATCCCGCGCAGCGGGCCGCCGGTGCGGCCGGGGTTCCGTTCGGATCCGACGAGGACGAATTCCCGGTCGGCGATCCTCCGGTTGAGCACGAACCAGCTGTGGTCGTACCCGGTGGCCGCGAGGTGTTCCAGGGTGCCAAGGGTGTCGAAGCCGGGGAAGAGCGGGACGGGCAGCCGGCGGCCGCGGGCGTCGAGCCGGAGCGCCGAGGGGCCGGGCAGGACGCGGACGCCGTGGCGGGCCCAGAGCGGGTCCCAGGTGGCGAACCCCTCGGCGCAGTGCCCCGTCCGGTCGCCGTTGACCAGGGCGGCCCCGGCCCCGGCGGCGATGCCGAGCATCAGTCCGTCGACGTGCGCGGGCACGCCGGAGAGCATCCGCCGGGGCGGGGAGCCAAGCCGGGCGGGCCAGGCCGCGCGGACGAGGTCGTGGTTGCCGCCGATGCCGCCGGAGGCGACGACCACCGCCCGGGCCCGCAGCTCGAAGCCGCCGGTCACCTCGCGGGCACCGGCCCCGCCGCGCGCCGTGCCGCCCGGCACCAGCACCTCGCCCGTGACCGTGTCGACCGCGCCCCCGTTCGCCGCCAGGCCGGTGACCCGGTGCCGGAAGCGCAGGTCGACCAGTCCCCGGGCGGCGGCCGCGCGGACCCCGCGGACGAAGGGTGCGAGCAGGCCCGGGCCGGCGCCCCGGGTGAGGTGGAGGCGCGGCACGGAGTTGCCGGGACCGTCGGCGAGCGACCCGCCGCGCTCGGCCCAGCCGACGACCGGCAGGAACCGCACCCCCAGCGCGCGCACCCAGGCCCGCTCCTCCCCCGCGGCGAATGCGACGTGGGCCTCGGCCCAGCGGCGCGGCCAGGCGTCCTCGGGCCGGTCGAAACCGGCGCTGCCGAGCCAGTCCTGCCGGGCGAGGGCGGGCGAATCGCGGATCCGCAGCCGGCGCTGCTCGGGCGAACCGACCAGGAAGAGGCCGCCGGGGGACCAGCGCGCCTGGCCGCCGAAGGAGGCCGCGGGTTCCTGGTCGAGCAGGATCACCTTCCGTCCGGCGTCGGCGAGTTCGACGGTCGCGACCAGGCCCGCGAGTCCGGCTCCGATGACGATGACGTCGGCGTCCAGGGCCATTCGGGCAGCTCCTCCAGGCCGGGGGCGGAGGCCGCGCGCATTTCGCTCCGCCCCGTTTCGGAATTGTCGTCGATACACCGTGGAGCGAAATTCGAAATTCCCGTCGGACCGTCCGGTGAAACCTTCGAAGGATTTCCGGAAATGTCCGCGCGTGGCATGGACGCCGAAGAAACCTGCCAGTAACTTACCTGTCGGTAGTAGCTGTGGCCCGGCTGTCCGTCCCCCACCCGTTTCTCTCCCCCAGGAGGAACCGTGCTCCGCCGTGCCCGGAAATCGCCGCCACCCCCGCCCCGCACCGCTACGTGGCCCTCGGCGACTCCTACGCGTCCGGCGCCGGCGTCCCGAGCCAGTCGGCCGGCCTGTGCCTGCGCTCCGACCGCAACTACGGCCACCTGGTCGCCGCCGCGCTCGGCACCGCCGCCTACCGCGACGTCACCTGCGCCGCCGCCAAGGTCGCGGCCGTGACCCGGGCCCAGTACGACGCCTTCATCCGGGTCAACGACCCGCAGATCGACGCGGTGACCGCCGACACCGACCTCATCACCCTCGGGATCGGCGGCAACGACCTCGGCGACAGCGACATCGGGATCGGCGACGTGATCGCCACCTGCATCGCGGGCGCGGTGGTCAACCCGCTCGGCACCCCGTGCACCGACGTCTACCGCCACGGCCACTGGGACTGGTCCAGCTGGTCCTGGCAGTACGGCGGGGACGACCTCGCCGACCGGATCGACGCCACCGGGCCGCGGCTCGCGGACACCGTGCGCATGCTGCGCGCCAAGGCCCCGAACGCCCGGATCCTGCTGGTCGGCTACCCCTCGGTGCTGCCCGCCGACGGCGCCTCCTGCGTGCTGCGCCAGCCGCTCGCCCCGGGCGACGTCCCGTACCTGCACGGCGTGCTCGACCGGCTGAACGGCATGCTGCGCTCCACCGCCGCGGCGGTCGGCGCCACCTACGTGGACACCGCCACCCCGACCCGCGGGCACGACGTCTGCGCGGACGACCGCTGGATCGAGGGTGCGCTGCCCGGCTCCCCGGCCGTCCCCTTCCACCCCAACGCGACCGGCGAGCGGGTCATGGCGGACGCCGTGCTGGCCGCGCTGCGCCCGTAGGGGCGCCGAGCCCCGAGGGGGCGGTGACCGGACCCCGGTCACCGCCCCCTCGGTCGTGCGCGCCCAGCGGCCTCACGGCTTGATGCGGACCACCTGCGGGTCGTGGTCGCTCGCCTGCCGGGCGAACTCGGCGTTGATGTGCACCACGTCGTACTTGGCGTACCCGACCTCCGGGCTGACCAGGATGTGGTCCAGGACCTGCGAGTTGCCCTGGTAGACGTACGAGTACTGCTCCTTCTCCGGCAGCTCGTTCACCAGGTCGCGCAGCACGCCGTCCTTGGTGAGCGCGGCCAGCGCGGGCGAGAACTGGTAGTCGTTGAAGTCGCCGACCGAGACCACCTTGGCCTCCTTGTCGGCGGCCAGCAGCTTGGCGACGAAGGCCTGCTCCACGGCGGCCTGGGCGGTCCGCTGGACCTCGGAGGAGCGGGTCGGGGCCTGGAAGCGGCTGTCGATGCCCTGGTCGCCGCCCTTGCTGTTGAAGTGGTTGGCGATGACGAAGACCTTCTTGCCGCGGAAGGAGAACTGGCCCACCAGCGGCTTGCGGCTGTTGGCCCACGCCGCGTCGGCGGGGGCGATCCGGCCGGGCGAGGCGGTCAGCGACGCGGCGGCGCCGGTGCCGGCGACGTCCACGGCGGTGGTGGCGGTGCCGCCCGGGATGTCGGTGAAGGAGACCCGCTGCGGGTTGAACAGGAACACCTGGCGGATGTTGCCGCCGGGCTCGCCGCCGTCCTTGCCGTCCTCCGGGTCCACCGAGCGCCAGTCGTACGCCGGGCCGCCGGCCGCCTTGATCGCGGCGATGAACTTGGCGACGGTCTGGCTCGCGTCCATCGTGCCGTCGTTCTTGGCGCCGTTGTTGTCCTGGATCTCCTCCAGGGCGACGATGTCGGGCGAGCGCAGGTGGGTGACGATGCCGGCGGCCAGCTCGGCGAACTTGGCGTCCGGGTTGGTGGCGGCCAGGTTCTCCACGTTGTAGGTGGCGACCGTGAGTTCGCGCTCGCCGGCCTGGGCGGTGACCTCGCGCTGCAGGTGGTTGTCCTGCAGCGCGCCGAGGGTTCCGGCGACCAGGGTGTAACCGCCGAACTGGTTGTAGTCCAGCGGGCCCGAGGTGGTGCCGGTCAGCACGTCGCCCACGTTGGCGACCGGGAAGGGCTGCTCCGAGACCGGGGCCTGCTGCTGGACCATCAGCCGGCCGACGTTCGGCTCGGCGTAGGACTCGTAGAGCAGGCCGCCGCGCTTGCTCTTCTGGTCCTGCTTGTCGGCGGCGACCCACAGCTCGTTGTACTTGTCGGTGGCCTGGACGACCCGCACGTCGCGGACCTCGACCAGCATGCCCTCCAGCGACTCGTAGAAGTCGAGGGTGTACTTCTCCGGGTCCAGGGTGACACCGTTGATGGTGCCGTCGGCGCCGGCCTGCGGGCTGTAGGTGCCCGGGATGTTGCGGGTGTCGACGACCACCGGGGCCGGCAGCGGGTTGCCGGAGGAGAGCACGGTGACGGCCGGGTTGCTCAGCTGGGTGAGCGACTGCGAGCCGCCGTTGAAGTTCGGGTAGTACTCCGTCACCTTGCCGGTGACCAGCACCGAGTCGCCGACCTTGACGGCCGGGTTGGCGGAGCCGGTGTAGACGAAGACGCCCTCGCTGGTGGCCGGGTCGGCGTCCGGGTTCGGGTCCTGGATCCAGAAGCCCTTGGAGCCGTAGGCGCGCACGCCGGTGACGACGCCGGGCACGCCCGCGACGGTCCTGCCGGTGCGCTCCGAGACCCGGGTGGTGCCCTGGATGTCGTGGATCCGCACGGTGCCCGGCTCGGTCGGGCCGGTCGGGGTGGAGCCCTCGGCGACCTCGCCGCGGCTGTTGGTCGGCGTCGGGGCGCCGGCCGCGAGGTCGGCCGCGTTGTCGTCGGTGTCGGGCAGGCCGGCCTTCCGGGCCACCGAGGCGGTGTTGGACGCGCCGGGCACCGAGGCCGAGCCCTCGTGGACCACGGCGGTGCCGAAGCCGACGAGGTCGCGCACCCGCGCGTCGGCGGCGCAGTCGGCGGCGGTCTTGCAGGTCAGCGGGTCGGTGCCGCGGACCAGCGCGACGGTGCCGCTGGTGCCGGAGAGCGCGAGCGAGCCGGCCGCGTCCGGGGCGGGCAGCTCGACGGTTCCCGCGGCGCCGGCCGACTCGGCGACCAGGTAGCGCCCGCCGGGGGCGATCGACCCGGTCAGCGGGGTGACGCCCCACTGGGAGTTGGGGCCGGGGGCCGCGGATATGTACTGGATGCTCCAGCCGTCCAGGCCGAAGGCGGCGCCGCCCTTGTTGGCCAGCTCGACGAAGTCGTTCTTCAGGGTGGCGCCCGAGTTGCCGCCGCCGCCGTAGACCTCGGCGATCAGCGCGTCGGCGGAGGGCGCGGCCACGGCAGCCGGCAGCGGGGCCAGCACCAGGGAGACGGCGAGACCGGCCGGGAGGACCGCGGCGCGCAGCAGGGCGCGGCGGGAACGCGGACGGGGAGCAGTGGGGGTGGTCACCGGAACGGGACTCCTAGCTGTGGGTGAGGGTCGGTCGGCCGGGCGCACCGCGCGCCCCGCCCCGCTACCCGCGTAGAAAGCCGTGCGGAAGCCGGGAACCGCCCCCCGCAGCGCCCAAAGATACGCGCGTAGAAAATGACCGGACAAGAGTCCGGAAGTGAACTTCTCCGTTACGTCCGGAGATCGCCGCCCCGAGGCCGTGACGACCGCTACAGCCAGCCCCGCTGAGCCGCCTTCAGGCCCGCCTCGAAGCGGCTCGCCGCCTCCAGACGCTCCATCAGCGCGGCCATCTGCCGCCGCACCGTGCGCACCGAGACGCCCAGCCGCTTGGCCGCCGCGTCGTCGGTCAGCCCGGTGGACAGCAGCCGCAGCAGCTCCCGCTCGCCGGGGCTGAGACCGGTGGCGGTGTCCTCCGGGCGGGGGTCCCCGCCGAGCGGGACGGCCGCCTCCCAGGTCCGCTCGAACAGCGCGACCAGCGAGGCGACGATCCCGGGCTCCTCGGTGCACAGCGCACCGGCCCGGGTGTTCTCCGGGTCGATCGGCACCACCGCGGTGGTGCCGTCGAAGACCAGCATCCGCGGCGGCAGCACCGGGGAGGTCCGCACCCGGCCGCCCAGCGAGGTCATCCACTGCGTGTAGGCGAAGGTCTCCGGGTCGTTGCGGACGCTGTCCTGGTAGATGGTGCGCAGGCTGATGCCGCGTCGCAGGGCGTCCTCGTCGAGCGGGCGGGAGGCGGCCAGGCTGGCCGCGGACTGCGCGCCGCCGGGCATCACGCCCAGGCACTCGGTGGTCAGCCGGGCGGTCAGCACCTCCAGCTTGGACTGGATGGCGTCGAGGCCGACCAGCCGCTCGCCGCCGTCGACCAGGGTGGCCGAGCGGAGCGTGGCGTACTCCGCGACGGCGCGCGCCACGGCGGCCTTGGAGACGGCCAGCTCCTGCTGCCGGCGCGCGAGCTCCTCCTCCTGACGGCGCAGCAGCAGTTCCAGGCCGCGCTCCGGGCTGACCGGCCACAGGGCGCCCGGGCGCTCCCGGGAGGCGCGCAGCAGGGTGAGGTCGGCGAGCCGGTCCAGGGCTGCCCGGACGGCGGTTTCGGAGAGTTCGAGCCGTTCGCAGAGTTCGGCCACTCCGCCCTCCGGATCCGCGAGCATCTCGCGGTACACGGCTTCCGCGGTGGTGTCCAGGCCCAGCAGTTCCAGCACGTCAACGACCCCTGATCGTCACAACATCGCCTTCGAGCGAATGAATTTCCGTCCGGTCCGCCGACCCCCGATCCTTCCTCCGGCCGTCCCGCCGCCACAAGACGCGATCCGGTCACCCGGGTAGAACCGGACCATCCGGTCTGTTCTGCGGACACCGCCGGGCGGCCCGCGCCAGCCCCCGGTTGCCACCACGGGGTTGCAGCATCCTGCCTGGCCGGATGCTGCAACCCGTCCGCCCTCCCGCGGCGGGCCCGGCGCCGGGAGTATTCACTCAGCGCGCAACGCACCACCGGCACCACCGCTCACCACGCCCCGAACCACGCTCCGCCCCACGCCCTGAAACACGCCCTGAACCACCGTGCACAGAACAGGAACCGCCGTGCCGAAGTCCGTCCGGCTGCTCGCCGTCGCCGCTCTCGCACTCACCCTCGCCACCGCCGCCGCCCCCGCCCTCTCCGCCCCGCAGGCCGCCCCGGCCGCCGTCACCCTCGCCGCGACCGCCCCCGCCGACGGGCCGGGGATCGGCTGGGACGGGCCCGGCATCGGCTGGGACGCCCCGGGCGCCCGGATCATCGGCTGGGACACCCTGGCCGGCGGCCCCGGCATCGGCTGGGACTGACCGTTCGGTGTTCGCCGTCCATCTGACCCTCCTGGACGTCTCGGCCGAGCCGACGGGCGAGGCCGGACCCGCCGACGTCCAGGACACCCTGTGGGCGCGCGCCGTTCCGGGCGACGGCCTGGAACACGTGCGCGCCTGCGCCGTCCCGGGGGGCGTCGGCCTGGTGCTGTACGTCCGCGCGCCCGACCGGGGGGCGGCCGAGCTGAGGGCGTACGCCCTGCTCGACCGGGCGCTGGCGGAGGGCCCCGTGCGCCGCTACGCGGTGGCGGCTCCACCGTAGGCCGCGGCCCCGGCGCCGAACACTTCCTGATCTTCCGTCCGGTTTTCGGACGGTTGCCTTCTCTCGCAAACTTGGCCGATTCATGCCCATGGCTCGGACCGGCCCTTTACTGACATGCGCATGCCCATATGCAGGCCCCGCCGAGCCCGGTCCCCCCGGGCCGACGCGGCATGCCCGCACGGACCCGCGCGCGTCGCCGTCGAAACGAACCACCTCCATCAAGACCGTCGAGGAGCTCCATGTCCCACCCGACCGGCACACCGCCCCGGCCCCGCGCCGGGGACACCGTGCCAGCCGTCCGCGCCCCACGCCGCCGCAACGGCGTGCTGCGCAACACCGCGGTCGCCCTCTCCGTGGTGCTCGCCGCCGAGGCCGCCGTCGTCGCCCTGACCAGCGGCCAGTCCTTCGCCGTCGGCCCCGACCGGACCGCCGCCGCCGGGACCGCCCCCGCGCTCGGCGCCGCCGAGGCCGCGGACATCGCCTCCGCCCACCTCAAGGCCCGCCTGGAGAACCGCCGGATCGAGGTGGTCGGCGAGCGCACCGAGTCCACCACCACCTGGATCAACCCGGACGGCACCACCACCCTGGACATGGCCACCGGCCCGGTCCGGTACAAGGACAAGTCCGGCAAGCTCCAGCCGATCGACGTGACCCTGGCCCAGCAGCCCGACGGTTCCGTCAAGGCCAAGGGCCACCCGCTCGGCCTCTCGCTGGCCGGCGCCACCCCGGCCGCCGCCGCGTCCACGTTCAAGGCGGCCGGCGCCCCGGCCGGCGACCAGCAGGCCCCGGCCGTCCCGCTGGTCTCGCTGGACAACGGCGACGGCACCACCATGTCGCTGTCCTGGCGGGGCACCCTGCCGGCCCCCAAGGTGGACGGCACCAAGGCCCGCTACGAGAACGCGCTCACCGCGACCGACCTCGTCATCGAGTCCACCCGGACCGGTTTCGAGCAGTTCCTGGAGCTCAAGAACCGCTCGGCGGTCGGCGCCAACGGCACCGTCACGATGACCCTGGACGCGGCCGGCCTGCAGGCCCGCCACAACGCGGACAACTCGGTCTCCTTCCTCGACCCGAAGACCGGCGAGGAGAAGGGCCAGCTGCCCGCCCCGGTGATGTGGGACGCCCAGGTCGACGAGCGCAGCGGCGACCACACCCGCACCGCCCCGGTCGCCCTGAAGGTCACCCAGAACGGCAACGCCGTCGACCTCACGCTGACCCCGGACGCGGCGTTCCTCAACGACCCGAAGACCCAGTACCCGGTCACCATCGACCCGGCGGTCAACATCGGCGTCGGCTTCGACACCTTCGTCCAGGAGGGCTACGGCACCGACGTCTCCTCCCAGACCGAGCTGAAGCTGGGCAACAACGGCTCCAGCCAGGTGGCCCGCTCCTTCCTGCAGTTCCCGATGGCCGCCATCAGCGGCAAGCAGGTCACCGCCGCCAAGCTCAACCTCTGGGAGTTCCACTCCTGGTCCTGCACGGCCAAGAGCTGGGAGGTCTGGGACACCGGCACGGCGACCACCGCCTCCCGCTGGACGGCCCAGCCCGGCTGGAACCGCAAGTGGGCCACCAGCACCGCGACCAAGGGCTACTCCAGCGCCTGCGCCGCCGGCTGGACCAACACCGACATCACCTCGTTGGTGCAGGCCTGGGCCGGCAACGGCAACGCCAACAACACGCTGGGCATCCGGGCCACCGACGAGGGCGACCCGTACGGCTGGAAGAAGTTCAACTCCGGCAACGCGTCCTCCAACACGCCCTACCTGTCGGTGACCTACAACACCGCGCCGGCCGTCTCCACCCTGATCTCCCCGGCGAACGCCGCGCTCACCGGCGACTCCACGCCGACCCTGTCGGCCAAGGCGACCGACCCCGACGGCGGCAACATCGCGCTGGACTTCGAGGTCTGGGCGTCCAACGGCACCGCCGCGCTGCAGTCCGGCCGCACCGCCATGGCCGCCTCCGGCTCCACCTTCACCTGGACCCCGGGCACCGCCCTGCCGGCCGGCGCCTACAAGTGGCGCTCCCGGTCCTGGGACGGCAGCGTCAACAGCGCCTGGTCCGGCTACCGCACCTTCACGGTGGACACCACCGCCCCGGCCACCACCGCCGTCTCCTCCGGCGACTTCCCGGCCGGCCAGTGGGCCGGCACCCCGGACGCCTCCGGCAACTTCACCGGCACCTTCACCTTCACCCCGCCGAGCGGCGACGTGAAGGACATCCAGTACCGGCTGGACGGCGGCGCCTGGGTGACCGTCGCGACCACCGGCACGCCGGTGAGCGCGGCGCTCACCTTCAAGGGCGGCCAGCACACCGTCACCGCGCACACCCGCGACGCGGCCGGCAACGTCTCCGCGGACACCGGCTACGTGTTCAACGCGGGCAAGGGCGCGGCCCTCACCTCGCCCGGCGCCGGCGAGCGCGCGGCCCGCCGCACCACGCTGGCCGCCGAGGGCCAGAGCACCGCGAGCGGCGTGCGCTACCAGTACCGCCGCGGTGAGACGGCCGCCTGGACCGACATCCCGGTCGCCAACGTCACCACCGCCACCGGCGGCGCCGTCACCGCCTGGCCGTTCGCGGTCACCGGCGGCAAGCCCGCGCCGCTGACCTGGAACCTCACCGACACCCTGGCCACCGACGGCCCGGTCGACGTCCGCGCGGTCTTCACCGTGGGCACCGGCACCGACGCCTCGGAGCCGAACACCATCACCGTCGACCGCAACGGCGGCAACGCGCCGGACGCCGAGGTCGGCCCGGGCCGGGTCAACACCCTCACCGGTGACTACACCCTCACCGCGACCGACGCCTCCGCCTTCGGCCTGAGCACCGGCCGCACCTTCTCCTCCCGGCACCCCGAGAACGGCGCCGCGCAGGAGGGCCAGGCGGCCATCTTCGGCCCGCAGTGGAGCGCCGGCACCATGGCCGAGCTGACCTCCTCGGACTGGGCGTACATCCGGCAGACCTCCGCCACCTCGGTGTCGATCGTCGACGCCGGTGGCCGGGAGACCGGCTTCACCGCCACCACCGGCGGCGGCTGGAAGCCCGAGCCCGGCGCGGAGACGCTCACCCTGACCGGCACGCTCACCGGCTCCTTCACCCTGAAGAACACCAACGGCGCCACCACCACCTTCGCCAAGGTCGACCCGGCCGCCACCACCTGGCAGGTCACCACCTCCTCGACGGCCACCGACAACTCCACCACCACCGTGGTCTCGGAGAAGGTCGTGGTCGCCGGCAGGACCCTGGCCCGCCCGAAGTTCGTCGTCGCGCCGACCACGGCCGTCGCCAACGCCACCTGCGCCTCCAACCCCGCCGCCAACGGCTGCCGGGTCCTGGAGTACGTCTACGCCGACGCCACCACCGCCACCACCGCCGCGCTCGGCGACGTGGCCGGCCAGGTGAAGCAGGTCCGCCTCTGGTCCAACCTGCCGGGTGCCACCGCGGCCACCCCGGTCGCCGTCGCCGAGTACCGCTACGACGACATGACCCGGCTGCGCGAGGAGTGGGACCCGCGGATCAGCCCCGCGCTGAAGACCGCCTACACCTACGACGCGGCCGGCCGGGTCATCACCCTGACCCCGCCCGGCGAGCTCGCCTGGACCTTCACCTACGGCAAGGCCGGCAACGCCGCCACCGCCGGTGAGGGCATGCTGCTGGCGGCCTCCCGGCCGTCCCTCCAGCAGGGCAGCGCCGACGTGGTGAACGGCACCGCCGCCACCAACCTCGTCTACGACGTGCCGCTGAGCGGCGCCAACGCCCCGTACAAGCTGGGCACCGCGGACGTCGCCGCGTGGGGCCAGACCAACGCCCCCACCGACGCCACCGCGATCTTCCCCGCCGACGCCCCGCCGGCCAGCCACGACGGCCGGGTGCTCGGCTCGGGCGACTTCGCCAAGGCGTCGATCACCTACACCAACGCCTCCGGCCGCGAGGTCAACTCCGCCTCCACGGGCGGCGTCACCACCACCGAGTACGACGCCTTCGGCAACGCGACCCGCAAGCTGAGCGCGGAGAACCGGGCACTCGCCCTGTCCACCTCCGCCGAGGGGCTGGCCAAGCTGCGCGCGCTCGGCCTCGACAAGGCGAGCACCGCCGACCGCGCCCAGGCGCTGTCCACCCTGACCGTCTACTCGGCGGACGGCGAGCGGCAGACCGACGAGTTCAGCCCGCTGCACGTGGTCACCCTGGAGCGCGACCTGGCCGCCTCCGGCGCCAGCCCGGCCCGCCCGGCCGGTGACGAGGTCCCGGCCCGGACGCACACCGCCACCACCTACGACGAGGGCCGCCCGGCCGACGCCGCGGTGAGCAACGAGCCCACCACGGCCACCCTCGGCGCGCGCATCGACGGCTACGCCGCCGACGCGGACGTCCGCACCACCACCACCGCCTACGACTGGGCCAAGGGTCTGGCCACCCAGACCACCGAGGACCCGGCGGGCCTGAAGCTCACCAAGACCGTCGCGTACGACACCCAGGGCCGGGCCGTGAAGACCTCCCTGCCCAAGTCGAACGGCACCGACGTCGGCACCACCGTCACCACCTACTGGTCGGCCACCGGCACCGGTGCCTGCGCCGGCCGCCCGGAGTGGGCCGACCTGCCCTGCTCCACCGGCCCGGCCGCCGCGGCGACCGACGCCGGCACCAACCCGGCGGAGATCCCCACCAGCACCACCGAGTACGACCGCTACGGCCGCCCGGCCGTGGTCCGGGAGACCGCCAACGGCGTCACCCGCACCACCACCACGACCACCGACGCGGCCGGCCGCACCACCAAGGTCGCGGTGACCGGCGGCACCGGCACCGCCGTGCCGGACAGCACCACCGGCTACGACGCGGCCACCGGCCGGATCGTCAGCACCACCAACGGCACCGCCACCGTGCGCACCGTGTTCGACAAGCTCGGCCGGGTCGTCGGCTACGACGACGGCGCCGGCAGCGTCACCACCACCGAGTACGACGTGGCCGACCGCCCGGTCAAGCACAGCGACTCGGCGCCGTCCACCACCACCCTGGCCTACGACGGCTACGGCCGGACGCAGTCGCTCACCGACTCGGTGGCGGGCACCATGACCGCCGCGTACGACTCCGAGGGCAAGCTCACCAGGCAGACCCTGCCCGGCGGCTACGTCCTGACCAACAGCTACGACACCCAGGGCACCCTCACCGGCAAGGTGTACACCGCCGCCGACGGCACCGTCGTGCTGGCCGACTACGCCGACTTCACCGTCCACGGCCAGCAGGCCGGGCACGCGCTGACCGCCGGCGCCAGCACCGAGTCGGCCTTCGGCTACGACGCCTCCGGCCGCCTCACCAAGGCCGCCGACAAGGCGCTCGACGGCTGCACCACCCGCGCCTACACGTTCGACAAGAACAGCAACCGCACCGCGCTGACCACCACCAAGGAGGACTGCGACCCGGCCACCGTCGACTCCACCAGCAGCACGGTGGGCTCGCAGTACGACGCGGCCGACCGTCTGAAGGGCGCCGTCCACGACGCCTTCGGCCGCATCACCACCCACCCCAAGGGCGCCCAGTTCGGCTACTACGCCAACGACCTGGTCCGCACCGAGACCTCGGGCACCCAGCGCAACACCTGGGCGCTGGACGCGGCCGGCCGCCTGGCCTCCCGCACCACCGAGACCCAGGCCGGCGACGGCACCTGGAGCACCACGGCCACCAGCCTGAACCACTACGGCTGCTCCTGCGACAGCCCCACCTGGTCCAAGGCCGGCAACGGCGCGGTCGCCCGCAGCGTGACCGACCTCAGCGGCACGCTGGGCGCGATCACCGGCGCCACCGAGGGCACCGTCCTGCAGCTCACCAACCTGCACGGTGACGTGTCCGTCCAGCTCCCGCTGGACCCGGCGCAGGCGCTGAGCGTGCGCGCCTTCGACGAGTACGGCGTCAGCCTCGGCGACCCGGTCACCGGCTACGGCTGGATCGGCGGCGAGCAGCGCGACTCCTCCACCGCCACCGGCGTCGTCCTGATGGGCTCGCGGCTGTACGACCCGAGCCTCGGCCGGTTCCTGCAGGCCGACCCGGTCCCGGGCGGCAACGCCAACGCCTACACCTACCCGGCCGACCCGGTGAACTCCTTCGACCTGGACGGGCGCTGGAGCTGGTCCAAGACCCGCTACTACTCCTGGGGCCGCCTCTGGGCGCACCTGGAGGCGCACCTCGGCTGGCGCGGACTGCGGTACAAGGCGCAGCTCACCTTCTACTTCAACCGCGCGTACACCGGGAAGATCGGCCGCAACGCCCACTACATCTACGGCCCGATCTGGGTCGGCGTGGGACTGCTCGGGCCGATCGGCGCGGGCTTCGCCCTGGCGGCGGGCGCCTACTCCGGCTACGTCCAGCACATGGCCTCGAAGGCGTACTACCACCACCGGTGCCTGGCGATCGCCATCGGCGCGGTCGGCTGGAACGGCTTGTCCGCCCCGGGCGTGCGGTCCTGGACGTACGGCTGCTGATCCGGACACCCGGCCGAAGGACCCCGCTCCGGCCGAAGGACCCCCGTTGAGAAGGAGGCCCGCCCGACCACCAGGTCGGGCGGGCCTCCCGCGTCCGGTTCCCCGGCGGTGCTACTCCGCCTTCTCGGCCGCGGCGGTGAGCCCGGCCGACCACTTCTCCTCGACGTTGCCGAACTTCCAGTAGGCGATCGCCGCCGCCCAGGTCAGCACGAAGAGGCCGACGATGGCGTAGCCGACCAGGTCGAGGTTCAGCTCGCCGATCCAGGCGACCGGCCCGCTGGTGATGTCGAGCTTCTCGCCGAGCAGCCCGATCAGCTCGATCGAGCCGATGACCAGGGCGACCAGCACCGACAGGCCGGTGACGGTCAGGTTGTAGTAGATCTTGCGGACCGGCTTGGAGAACGCCCACTCGTAGGCGAAGTTCATGAACGAGCCGTCGATGGTGTCCAGCAGGCTCATGCCCGCGGCGAACAGGACCGGCAGCACCAGCAGCGCGTACCAGGGCAGCTGGAACGCCGCCGCGCCGCCGGCCAGCACCAGCAGCGAGACCTCGGTGGCGGTGTCGAAGCCCAGGCCGAACAGCAGGCCGACCGGGTACATGTGCCAGGGCTTGGTGACGGCCTTGGTCACCCGGCCGAGGATGCGGTTCATGAAGCCGCGCTTCTCCAGCTGGGCCTCCAGCTCCGCCTCGTCGAACTCGCCGTCGCGCATCCGGCGGAACACCTTGAGGATGCCGTTGAACGCGCCCAGGTTGATCAGGCCGAGGGCGAGCAGGAAGGTCCCGGAGACGGTGACGCCGATCAGCCCGGTGGTCTCGTGCAGGGTGGAGTCGTCGGACTCGATCTGGCCGGCCAGCGAACGGATGCCGAAGGCGAGCAGCGCGCAGAGGCCGAAGACGATCGAGGAGTGGCCCAGCGAGAACCAGAAGCCGACCGACAGCGGCCGCTTGCCCTGGCCCATCAGCTTGCGGGTGGTGTTGTCGATGGCGGCGATGTGGTCGGCGTCGAAGGCGTGCCGCATGCCGAGGGTGTACGCGGTGAGGCCCATGCCGGCGCCGAAGACCTGGCCGCCGACGTCGTAGTGCTCGGGCGCGACGAGCGCGAGCAGGGTGAACCAGCCGATCACGTGCAGGGCGAGGATGAAGCCGCCCATGCCTGCGAGGCGGATCCACTCCTCACGGGTGAGCCGGTCGCGCCAGCGGGGGCCGGTCATCGGGGGTCCTTTCATGAGGCCGTCGGGGCTCCGCGGGTTCCGTTCCGGCCCTCGGAGCTGGGCCATCTTTCCTTCTCGTCGCAATTAGTTGCAAGTCATACGCAATTACAAACTGGTCACCGGGTGGCGGACGAACGGGAGGATGATGGGAGTACCGGCCTCACCTCCCGCGCGCTCGTCACTCGGGAGGTACCGCTCATGTCCCGCCTGCGCACGGCCGCCGCGCTCCTCGCGACGGCCTTAGTCACCGTCGGTCTCGCGACGACCGGCGGCCCCGGGTTCCCCGGCGCCGCCGCCCCCGCCGCCGCCACCACGACCCACCGGGTGCTGTTCGACAACAGCAAGGCCGAGACGGCCGGCAACGCCGACTGGATCGTCTCCAAGGTCCAGCCCGACCCCCTGGGCGAGAACGCCCACCCCACCACCGACAAGAACTGGACCGGCGCGCTCTCCTCCTGGGGCATCGCCCTCCAGCAGACCGGCCAGTACAGCCTGAAGACCCTGCCGCCGGGCGGCACGTTCACCTTCGGCACCGGCGCCCCGCTGGACCTGGCCAACTTCGACACCGTCGTGATCCCCGAGCCGAACATCAGGTTCACCCCGGACGAGAAGGCCGCCCTGATGCACTTCGTGCAGAACGGCGGCGGGCTGTTCCTGATCTCCGACCACACGATGAGCGACCGCAACAACGACGGCATCGACTCGCCCGCGATCATCAACGACCTGTTCACGGACAACGGCGTCGACAACAGCGACCCCTTCGGGTTCAGCGTCGACCTGACGAAGATCCACGACGAGGACCCGCGCGCCGTCGACGACCCGGCCGACCCGGTGCTGCACGGCCCGTTCGGCACCGTCACCGGCTCGATCATCCGCGACGGGACCACGATGACCCTGCACCCCGCCGACAACCCGGCGGTCAAGGGCATCGTCTACCGGCCCGGCTCCTCCGGGGACACCGGCGCCTTCTTCGTCACCAGCACCTTCGGCAACGGCCGGATCGCCGCCTGGGGCGACAGCTCGCCCCCCGAGGACGGCACCGGGCAGCCGAACAACGCGCTGCACGACGGCTGGAACGACCCGGCCGGCACCGACGCCGCCCTCGCGCTCAACGCCACCGCCTGGCTGAGCAAGGCCTGACGGCCCTCCCGCCCCCGCACCGCCTTCCCGCGCGCCCGGCCGGCCCTCGCCGGGCGCGCGCCCGCTTCCTCCCCTACTGTCGGAATGATCCGCACCGATCCGCACGATCCGCGCCGATCGGGCGCTGATCCGCACGATCCGCGCCGATCGACGCCGATCCGCACCGACGACCGGGACCCGATGGAGCGGCCATGCCCTCGTACCCCTACCGCACCACCCGCGAGGACCTGCGCGTCCCCCTCCCCGACGGCACCGAGCTGCGCGCCCGCCTGTGGCGCCCGGTGACCGACGAGCCCGTCCCCGTCGTGCTGGAGTACTCCACCGACCGCCTCACCGACTGGACCGCCACCGACGACGCCCGCCGCCATCCCTGGATCGCCGGCCACGGCCATGCCGCCGTCCGGGTCGACGCCCGCGGCCACGGCAACTCCGGCGGCGTCCCGTCCCTCTCCTCCGGCTCCTCCGCCCCCGGCGGTCCCGGCGCCCCCGGCGGCCTGGCCGCCGACGGTGCCGAGGTCGTCCGGTGGCTCGCCGCCCGGCCCTGGTGCAGCGGCCGGGTCGGCCTGCTCGGCACCGGCGCCGCCGGGGAGACCGCCCTGCACGTGGCCGCCCTCGCGCCGGACGCCGTCCACGCGGCGGTGGTCGTCTGCCCCGACGGCCCGCACCGCCTCGGCGGCGCCGTCCTCGCCGCCGACGGCCACACCCGCGCCACCGACCGGCTCGCCGACGCGGCCCGCCCGCCGGACCCCCGGTACGTCGGCGACGACTGGCGGGCGATGTGGCTGGCCCGGCTCGACGCCCTCGAACCCCCGCTCGCCGACTGGCTCGCCGCCGACCCCGCCCCCGCACCGGCCGCCGCCGTCCCCACCCTGGCCGTCGCCGGCTGGTCGGACCCATCGGCCGGCACCGTCCTCGCCCTCGCCGCCGCCGGATCCGGCCCCGCCGCCGGGCCCGCCGTCCGCGCCGTCCTCGGCCCCTGGCCGCACGGCCTGCCCGACGAGATCCTCCCCGAGGCGCTGCGCTGGTACGACCACTGGCTGCGCGACATCGACGCCGGCGCCCTCGCCGCCCCCGCCCTGCGCAGCTGGCGCACCGACCACTGGTGCGGCGACGACCCCTGGCCCTCCCCCGCGATCCGCGAGGTCCACTACGGCCTCGACGGCCCGCTGCGCACCGCCGGCACCGCCTCCGAGGACCGCTGGGTGCACGTCCGCTCACCGCAGCACACCGGTCTCGACGCCGGCGCCCCCGTCCCGCTCGGCCGCCCCGCCGACCAGCCGCCCGACCAGCGCGAGGAGGACGGCCGCTCGGTCTGCTTCGACTCCAGGCCGCTGCCCGAACCCCTGGACCCGCTCGGCACCCCGAC
Source organism: Kitasatospora sp. NPDC059462 (assembly GCF_042749955.1). Classification (NCBI taxonomy): domain Bacteria; kingdom Bacillati; phylum Actinomycetota; class Actinomycetes; order Kitasatosporales; family Streptomycetaceae; genus Kitasatospora; species Kitasatospora sp. NPDC059462. The sequence goes on from NZ_JBHYUU010000047.1 coordinate 36,213, forward strand.
GCTGACCCTGCACCTGAACGCGGCCGCCGGTCCGGCCCTGGTCGCCGCCCGCCTCTGCGCCGTCGCCCCCGACGGCACCTCCACCCTGCTCGCCCGCGGCGTCCGCGCCCTGACCGCACCGGGCGGACCCTTCGACGCCACCGTGGAGTTCGCCCCGACCGGCGCCGCCGTCCCGACCGGCCACCGCCTGCGGCTCGCCCTCTCCTCCACCTACTGGCCGTGGATCTGGCCCGGCCCCGAACCGGCCGGCTTCGCCCTCGACCCCTCCCGCTCCACCCTCACCCTCCCCGTCCGCCGCCCCGCCCCCGACACCGGCGACCTCACCTTCCGCTCCCCCACCCTGCCCCTCCCGCCCCCGCTCCAGCTCACCGAACCGCTCACCGCCCACCCCGAGCGCGTCACCGTCCACGACATCGGCCGCCGCGAATGGCGCACCGAACTCTCCCCCGCCACCGACGGCACCCGCACCCACCCCGACGGCCTGGTCCGCGCCGAACAGACCGTCACCGCCTACCGCGTCCTCACCGCCACCCCCCTCAGCGCCCGCGCCCGCACCGACCGCACCGTCCGCCTCGAACGCCCCGCCGCCGGCTGGGACACCACCGTCCACACCCGCACCGAGATCCGCTGCGACCCCACCCACCTCCTCGCCCACACCCAGCTACGGGCGGAGGAGGCCGGCAACGTCGTCTTCACCCGCGAATGGCGCCACCGCATCCCCCGCTGAACCGCCCACTGGTCCACGCGGACCCCGCGCTGCCCCGCGAGCCCGAGGGCGACCTCGGGCCCGTACCCCGCCCCGGAACACCCGAGTGAGCCCGAAACGGGGCGATCGCGCGGCACCGCCTCCGGTCGAGGACGAGTGCGATCTCCGGTTCGCCAACTCCGAAGCCGCCCAGGGCTGGGACCTTCTCGGCCGCCGGGGCGAGGGGGGTGGTCACTTCCTCCAGTCCGGTGCCAGGACGACGGCCTTGAGCTGGTCCACCGAGAGGGCGGGCTCGCCGGGCCGGAAGTCGTAGCCGTTCTCGCCGTTCCACTCGTAGAGCTTCACGCTCCGGCCGTCCGGGTAGTACACCTGCGCCGTCCAGTGCAGCAGCGGGTCGACGGCGGTCTTGCCGTTGCCGAACCGGTTGGTCACGACGAGCGTGCCGTCGGGCAGCTTCTCCCGCACCTCCAGAGGCGTCGGCAGGCCCTCCTCGGTGCCCTTCCTGTCCTGACGCCCCTTCGCCCCGGCCGGTTCGACCAGGACCGAGACCTTGCTGCTCCGCTCCCCGGCCGTGACCGTGAGCGTGGCGTGCTGCTCGTCGGCCCCGGCGGCGGTCGTGCCCGGCGGGAGCAGCCCGGTGAGCGTCGCGAGCAGTTCGGCGGCCGGCGGTGTCGTCGTCGGGGCGGCGGCCGGCGGCGTCCTCGGCACCTTGGGCGCCTTGGGGTTCGCCGGGAGTGCGGCGACCACCCGCGCCCAGGCCGGTGCCGTCACGATCGTCGCCAACTGCTCGGCGTCCAGCGGGGGTTCCGCCCGGTTCGGGGAGGCCGGCCGCCCGTTGTACTCGGTGATCCGGACCACGGTGCCGTCGGGCGCGGCCCACGTCGCCTGCCACTGGCGCTGGTCGGGCACGTTGGCGTCCCGCCGCTTGTCGACCACCACGACCGAGCCGTCCGGGCGCTCGGTGCGCTCGCAGGAGTCCTGCGGTGTGGTGAACGGATCCGAGCAGAGCGCCGCCTCGTCGGGGCGCTGCGTACCGCGCTCCGCCCCGTAGGTGATCACGCTCGTCCCCTTGCCGTCGTCGAACTCCACCACGCCGAAGTGCTGGTGCGCCCCCCGCGACGTGTTCGGGTCGCCGGGCTCCTCCGTGAACGTGGACCGCACCGACCCCGGCGGCAGCAGACCGGTCACCAGCTGCACCACCTCGTCCGCGGTCATCGGCCGCACCGGCTCGGCGGCCGGCCCGGCCGGTCCCGGCCCCGCACCCCCGGCGAGCAGGCCCACCCCTCCGGCCACCAGCACCACCGCCGCCACGGCGCCGGCCACCGCGGCCCGTCGCCGACCGCGCCGGCGCCGACCGCGCCGCTCGGCGCCGGTGGCCAGGCCGAACAGCGCGTCGTCCGGCGCGAGCGCCGCCGCCCCGCGCAGCGCACGGGCGAACTCCGCCTCGAACTCCTCCTCAACCGGCACGACCCAACCCCGCCTTCCCCATCTCCCCGGCCGACTCCGCCGCCAGAGCGCCCCGCATCCGCGCCAGCGCCCGGCTGCTGCGCGAGCGCACGGCGGTGCTGCTCAGCCGCAGCGCCGCCGCCGTCTCCTCCACACTCCGGTCCTCCCAGAAGCGCAGCACCAGCACCGCGCGGTCCTGCGGCGGCAGCTCCGCGAGCGCCCGCAACAGGGTGAGCCGCAACGCGGGATCGGGGTCGATGACGGCGATGTCCGGCAGGACGTCCGTGACCCGCTCGCTGCTGCTGCGCCGGCGCCGGTACGAGAGGAAGGTGTTCACCAGGACGGTCTGCGCGTAGCCGCTCGGGTTCGCCGTCCGCGAGATCCGCCGCCACTTCACGAAGACCCGGCCGAGTGCCTCCTGGACGAGGTCCTCGGCGAGGTGCGCGTCGCCCCCGGTCAGGAGGAACGCCGTCCGCAGCAACGGACGCCCCCGCGACGCCACGAAGGCCGGAAAGTCGGGCGGTGATTCTCCCGGCCCGGCCGCCACTATCTGCTCCATGCTCTTATAACGCGATCACCCGGCGGTCTTGTGGCACGCAGCGCACGGAGGCGGTCCGGCGTCCTGCGCGCACGCGGACGCCCGTCGGCCGCCCGGCGCGGGGCCGGGCGGCCGACGGGCGATCAGCCGATCCCTCAGCCGGTCGTGATCGAGGTGTCGTCGATGACGAAGCTGGTCTGCAGCGAGGCGTCCTCGGTGCCGGTGAACTTGAGGGTCACCGACTGGCCCGCGTAGGCCGAGAGGTCGAAGGTCCGCAGCTGGTAGCCGGCGGCCGCGTCGGCGTTGGAGTAGGTCTTCAGCGTGGTGCCGTTGACCTGGACCGTCAGCTTGTCGTACGCGGTGGTGCCGGACTCACCGGTGTCGATGTGCAGGTAGAAGCTCAGCGTCGCCTTGCAGCCGGCCGGGACGGAGACCGTCTGGGACAGCGTGTCGGTGTGGGTCGAGCCGTAGCCGTTCAGCCAGGCCTTCCACGAACCGCCGTGCGCCGCCTGCGAGGACGAGTTGTCGACCACACCGCTCGACTGCGTCCACGGCGCCGCCGCGCCCGTCTCGAAGCCCGCGTTGCCGAGCAGCTGCGCCGGGGTGCAGGTGCCGCCACCGCCACCGGTGACCGTCCAGGTGAAGCTCGTGCTGCCCGTCTTCGCCGCGGCGTCCTTGACCGTGACGGTCACGTTGTACGTGCCCGCCGTGGTCGCGGTGCCGCTGATGGCGCCGGTGGAGGGGTTGATCGACAGCCCGGCCGGCAGGCCGGTCGCCGAGTAGGTGTACGGCGTCGAGCCGCCGCTCGCCTGGATCTGGAGGTTCGCCGAGCCGCCCACCACCGTCGACTGGCCGCCCGGGTTCACGACCGAGACGGAGCCGCTGCCCGCGGGCTTCGTCAGCAGGCACCCGCTGACGTTGAGGTCGATCACGCGCCCGTTGCCCAGGCAGGTGGTGAACCAGTAGGTCTCCTGGCCGTAGCTCTGCCCCTGGTGCGCGGTGGTGGTGCCGTCGGCCGCCACCTCGCACGGGTTGTTGAGCGTGCACATCTGGCCGTCGTCGTTGCCGGTGTTGTTGATGCCGACGACCTTCTTCGTCGCGGCGTCGACGATCGGCGAGCCCGAGGTGCCGTGGGTGGTGTTGCAGCCGGCGCTGTAGCGGAGGGAGTCGCGCCAGGTCCACGCGTCCTCGCGCAGGGTGCCGACGAAGCCGTTGATGGAGCAGTTCCAGGTCTGCTTCCAGTACGAGGACGGTATGAACATCGCCGAACCGTCGACCGGGTGCGTGTCGCTGATGGTCAGCGCCGTCGCGCCGAACTTGGAGGTGATCGACCCGAAGGTGTCGGTGAGCTGGTAGAGCGCGACGTCCGTGCCGGTCATCGTGGCGTAGAGGATCTTGTCGGCCGTCACGGTGCCGAGGGAGCCGCCCGAAGCGTTGAGCAGGGTGCCGCTGCGGCTGGCGGTCTGGTTCTGGATGACCTGGCCGGCGGACGGCATGGTCGGCAGGCAGTGGCCGTTGGTGAGCATGAGGGCCCGGTCGGCGTCGACCGAGGAGGGGTAACGCACCAGCGAGGCGGAGCAGTTGCTCAGCGCGATGGTGGACGTCAGGTCACCGGCCTGCACCGCCTGCGCGGGCGCGACTGCCACGGAGGTCAGGACCCCGGCAATGACAGCGCTCGCGGCGGACGCGGCGGCAAGTCTCTTGAACATGGCTCTCCTTGTGGGGGATGCGGGGCGTACGACCGGTTGCGGACGCCCGCGCCGCACGAAAGTGCCATGACCACTTCAAATGGTCAACCGTGCAGACAGAAGTCGCCCGGGGGAATTCACCGGGGCCGGACCGGCCGGATCACCGCCGGGACGGACACGCGCGAGTGCCTAGCGGCAGGTCGGGCCGGTCGGGCAGGGCAGAATCGGACGCATGAACGACAGCTTCACGCACCTCGGGACCGTCACCGCGCCCTCCGGGGTCCTGGTGTTCGGCATGGCGACCTGGCTGGACCTCTGGCCGGAGGTCGGGCAGCCGTTGTCCGAGCGGGCGCGGGAGGCGGTGGCGGCGGGGGCCGGCGGCGGGCACCTCGTGGACGACGAGGCGGAGGCGGTGGCCGTCGACGTCGACGGGACGCGGGCGCTGACGGTGCGGGCCCGGACGGCGCCGTCGCCGTTCGACGAGGAGCCGGCGATCGCCGTGCTGGAGGTGGACCTGGGGGTGCCGTGGCCCGCCGGGCGGGAGGCGCCGGTGCTGCTCGGGGACCTGCCCGTGGACCGGGGCGGGATGGTGCTCGGGGACGCGGTCGGGCTGGACGGCTGGACCGGGCCGGAGGGCGAGCCGGCCGACGGGCTCGCCGATGTCAGCTACTGGGGGCGCGATCTGGAGGAGGCGCACCAGCGGTTCGGCGGGGTGCGGATCCCGCAGTACGAGGGGGACCCGCAGGGACCCTACGGCTGGCTGGACCTTCCCGTCGGCACGGCGAAGGCCCTCGCCACCGAGGTCGCGGCGTACCGGGGCGGCGTGGTCTCCTCCGTCGACCCGCACACCGACTTCCACCTCCTCCATCGCGCCGGCCGCACGCGCCCGCTGGGCGTCGGCGCGATCGAGGTCGGCGGCTGCCCCGTGCTCGGCTTCAGCTGGTGCCAGGGCGACCACGCCGTCCGGCACCACGGTGAGCGGGACTGGGGCCGGGTGTACCCCGTCACCCTCGATCGTGGTGCGGACGGCGGGACGGTGCTGCGGTGGAGCATCCCGGAGTGGGCCGACGAGGAATAGCCCCGGCCCCGCAGACCCCGGCCCTACGGCCTCGACATCAGCTTCAGCTTCAGCCTCAACGGAGGGCGAGGACGGGGCGGGTGGAGAGGTCGTCGGTGCAGTAGTCGCCGTCCTCGTCGAAGACCATGGCGGCGAGGTCCGGATGCCGGTTGGCCGTGGCGAGCGGCAGCCAGGCGAGGACCGTGCCGTAGCCGCCGCAGACCGACTCGCCGCCGTCGCCGCCGTAGATCACCCCGGGCTCACTGGTGATCTCCGAACGGTAGGTGTCGTGCGCGATGCGCAGGCCGAAGGCGTTCGGCCCGCCCTGCGGGCCGAGGCCTTCACCGTACGGGAGGCGGTCGAGCGGGCACTCGTCGCCCCAGCGGAACAGGGTCCGCGCACCGGCGCCGCAGCCGTGCTCCCACTCGTCGGGGGTGGGCAGGCGCAGGCCCTCGCGGGCGAGGACGGCCGGCATGTCGGCGGGCTCCTCCTCCAGCGGCTCGTCGTCGACGGCCATCAGCAGCGTCGGCACGGTGACGGTCCGGCGCGGGCTGAGGACACGGGCGAGGTGGCCCCGCAGATCCCCGTCGCCGATCCCCTGGCTGACGCTCTCCTCGTGGTAGCTGGCGAGGAGTTCGGCGGAGGGCTGCCAACTCGCCGCGTCGAACCCGACGGTGACCCGCCCGCCCGGTATCAGCGCGAACATCCGCTCGCCGCGCTCGACCAGGACCCGGTGCAGCGGCGCCCCCAGGTGCTCGACCTCCTCGACGCGGTCGAGACGCCCGCCCACGCTGCCCGCGACCTGGGCGGCGAGACGGCTGGCGGCGGCGCGGTCGAGACGGCGCCAGGCGGCGAAGGTGAGGGTGGCGAGCGGTTCAGGAGCCATGCCGGGAGTGTGGCACGGGCCACTGACAATTGCCGGGCAAGAGGCCCGCGACAGTCCGATCGGGCGTCAACCGGCGTCCCGCAGAAGCCCGCAGCGCCGTCGGAGTCCCCCCGCGGGAGGCGATTTGGCCGATGAGCCGGACGCCGGCCCCGCCGTTCTGGTAGGCAGGGCCGGGAATCGACCGAGCGCGGGGGGCGGACCAGGGTGGGCGCAATGCGGCAGGAACCGATCGACGACCTGGTGGTCGTCATTCCCGGCATCACCGGAAGCCGGCTGGCGGTGGACGGCAAGGAGGTGTGGGGCCCCTCCCCCGGGGCACTGCGGCGGGGCCTCACCACCTTCCTCGGCTCCGTCCGGGCCCTGCGCCTGCCGACGGACCTCGGTGACGACCACCCCGGCGACGGCGTCGTCCCCACCGGGCTCGTCCCCTCCCTGCACGCCGTCCCGGGCGTGCGCCCGGTGGTCGACGGCTACAGCGACCTGATCGGCTGGCTGGAGCGCACCTTCACCCTGCGCCGCGCCCTGCCCGGCAGCCGAAGCGGCCCGCCGGACCGGCCCGGCGCTCCCGAAGTCCCGGTGAACCTCGTCGAGTTCGCCTACGACTGGCGGCTCTCCTGCCGCTACAACGCCCGCCTCCTGGCCGTCCGCGTCGACGAGGCGCTCGGCCGCTGGCGGGTCACCGCCCCGCACCGGGCCGAGGCGAAGGTCCGGCTGATCTGCCACTCGATGGGCGGGCTGGTGGCCCGCTACTGGGTGGAGTGCCTGGGCGGCGCGGAGGTCACCCGGCAGCTCATCACCCTCGGCACGCCGCACCGGGGTTCGATCGGCGCGCTGGAGTCGCTGGTCAACGGGCACCGGATCGGCCTGGGCCCGGTGGCCGCCGACCTGACCGCCTTCAGCCGCAGCCTGCCCTCCCTCCACCAGCTCACCCCCGACTACGCCTGCGTCGAGACCCCCGACGGTCTGCGCTACCCCCGTGAACTGGCCACCGCGATGGAGGGCGTCGACCCCTGCCTGCTCGCGGACGCCGGACGCTTCCACGGCGCCATCCGCGACGCCGCCGTCGGGCGGGTCCGGCGGGGCGGGTCGGACCGGCTCTGCCTGCCCGTGATCGGCGTCCGCCAGCCCACGCCCACCACGGCCGCCGTGACGGGCGACGGGCGGCTGCGGCTGATCGAGACCATCGAGGGCAAGGACGAGGGCGGCGACGGCCGGGTGGCGAGGTTCGCCGCGTACCCCGCCGAGGTCGCCCCCGACGACCCCACGGCCGCCCGCTCCTCCTTCGCCAACCACGGGGCGATCAAGGGCCACGCCGGGGTCCGCGAGAACCTCTACGACTGGCTCGCCCCGGCCCCCGCCGTCTACCGCGGCTCGCTGCCCGCCCACCCGCTGGGCGTGCGCGTCCCCGAGTACGGGCTCGCCGGGCAGCCGCTGCGCGTCGAGGCGGTGGCCGACGGCACCGGCCGGCCGGGGGCGGCCACGCTCGCCGTCCGGGCCACCGTCCGGGCCGAGAACGGGGACGTCGTCGTGGAGCGCCTGCTGAGCAACGTCGGTGGCGGCCGGTACGAGCGCGCCTTCGACGGGCTCGGCCCGGGCGTGTACGCCGTCTCCGTCCACGCCAAGCAGGACAGCGCCGACACGGCGGTGACCGCGCTGACCCTCCTCCTCGAAGGTGACGCATGACCGACGACCCGAGCACCGACGACGCGGGCACCGACGACCCGAGCACCGCCGACGCGCCGACGCCGAACACGCGCGGCACCTTCCTGGCGGTCGTCTTCGACGAGTACCGCGACCAGGCCTACCGTCCGATCCCGGGCGCGGTCGGGCAGGTCGGTGAACTCGCCGCCTGCCTGGCCGAGTTCGGCTTTCGGGCGACCATCGTGCCCAACCCCGCGCAGGGCGCCCTGATCGACGGGCTGGACCTGTGGTCGGACACCTGGTCGGAGGGTGGCGGCGGCGGCTCCGCGGTGATCGCGTGGTCCGGTCACGCCGAGACCGGCAACCGCGGCGACCTCCAGCTCATCACCCACGCCACACCCAGGGGCCTCGGCAACCAGGACCGGTTCTACTCCCCCGAACGCCTCACCAGCCAGGCCCTGACCAGCCACGCCGACCAGATCCTGATCCTGCTCGACACCTGCCACTCCGGCGCCGGCGCCGTCCCCGCCCTCGACCACGCACTCGCGGCATGGGAGGACCGGACCCTGCCCGAACCGCGCACCGCCTGGCTCGGCGTCCTCGCCGCCTGCCAGGCGCAGGAACGGGCCGAGGGCGCGCGCGGGCTGCTCCTGGAGACCGTGCTCGAACTCCTGAGGAACGGGCCGCAGGACAGCGTCTACCGCCACGAGTGGAGCGTGCGCAACGCCGGAATCACCGGGGAGACGCTCGCCCTCGCGGTCCTGGCGGAGGACTGGCCGGACGGCGGCCAGCAGCCGGTGCGGGCCTCCGTGGGCCACCCCCAACCAATGTTCCGGAACCCCCGATGGCAGCGGAAGTCCCGCGAGGCCCTCGTCGAACACCTCGTGCTGGCCGCCCGGGGCAGCAGTCCCGCCAAGGAGGGCTGGTTCTTCACCGGCCGACGCCGGGCCCTGCGGCAGATCACCGACCGGCTCGCCACCGACACCGCCGGGATGCTGCTGGTGACCGGCAGCGCGGGCGTCGGCAAGTCCGCCGTCGTCGGACGCATCGCGGCCCTGTCCGACGCGGACGAACGCGCCGCGCTCCTGGCACACGCTCCCCTCGGGGAGGACGACCCCGACCCCGGCCGGGGCAGCGTCGACGCCGCCGTCCACCTGCGCGGCATGGACGTCCAGACGCTCGCCGAGGCCCTGGCCAGGCAGCTCGACCTTCCCGTGCCGAAGACCCCGGCCGACCTGATCGCCCAGCTCGAACGCACCGAGAGCGGCCACGGGCGCCGGCACGTGCTGGTCCTGGACGGCCTGGACGAGGCGTCGCCGGGGCAGGCGACGGCGATCGCCGAGCAGCTCCTCGTCCCGCTCAGCCGGCTGTGCGCCGTGCTGCTGGCCTCGCGCGACCGCCCGTTCCAGCCCCACCTGGACCAGGGCGAGACGCTCGATTCGGCCCTCACCCGCATGGTCGGCACGTCCGTGGTGACCCTCGACCTCGACGAGGAGCACGACACCGCGACGGACATCACCGCCTACGTCCACCACCGGCTCCGGTCCGACGGCATCGCCGAGGAGACCGCCGCCGAGATCGCCTCGGCGCTGGCGGCACGGGCCGGGGCCGGGGGCGGCGGGTTCCTCTTCGCCCGCATCGTCGCCTCCCACCTGGCCCGCTTCCTCGCCGGCGATCCCGGACGGCCCTGGCAGGATCAGATCCCCCTCGGCATCACGGGCGCCCTCGACCTCGACCTGGCCGATGTCGTTCCCGGCGACGACCGTCCGGGTACCGCCGGCGACCTGCTGACGGCACTGGCGTGGGCGGCCGGCAACGGCATGCCCGCCCGCGGTGTCTGGCAGGCGGCGGCCCGGGCGGTCGGCGGCCGCGAGACGGACTACGGGCCGGACGACATCGACTGGCTGCTCCAGCACTACGGGCGCTACATCGTCGAGGACAGCGACGGGTTGCAGGCCGTCTACCGTCTCTACCACCGCGAACTCGTCACCCACCTGCGCTCCTCCGCGCCCCACCCGGGCGCGGACCCGGCCCCCCTCGCCATCGTGCGGGCCTTCGTCGATCTCACCCTCGACCAGACGGCAGGTGGCACCAATCCCCGCCAGGCCAATGTCTACCTGCGGCGGCACCTGACCGAGCACGCCGTCGCGGCCGGCGGCCCGGGCATCACCGCCCTCCGGCTGCTCGCCGAGGCCAACCCCGACGCCCACCTCCCCGATCTCGCCGGCGCCCTCAACAACCTCGCCGTCCAACTGGCGGACGTGGGACGACGCCAGGAAGCACTCGCCCCGGCCCAAGAAGCCGTCCAACTACGCCGCACACTCGCCCAAGCCAACCCCGACGCCCACCTCCCCAAGCTCGCCATGGCCCTCAACAACCTCGCCATCCGGCTGGCGGACGTGGGACGACGTCAGGAAGCACTCACCCCAGCCCAAGAAGCCGCCACCACCTACCGCGCACTCGCCCAGGACAACCCCGACGCCTACCTCCCCAACCTCGCCGGCACCCTCAACAACCTCGCCGTCCAACTGTCGGACGTGGGACGACGCCAAGAAGCACTCACCCCAGCCCAAGAAGCCGCCACCACCTACCACACGCTCGCCCAAGCCAACCCCGACGCCCACCTCCCCGACCTCGCCATGGCCCTCAACAACCTCGCCGTCCAACTGTCGGACGTGGGACGACGCCAAGAAGCACTCGCCCCGGCCCAAGAAGCCGCCACCACCTACCGCGCGCTCGCCGAGGCCAACCCCGACGCCTACCTCCCCGAGCTCGCCAGCGCCCTCAACAACCTCGCCAACCGACTCTCCGACGTGGGACGACGCCAAGAAGCACTCGCCCCGGCCCAAGAAGCCGCCACCACCTTCCGGCTGCTCGCCGAGGCCAACCCCGACGCCTACCTCCCCGACCTCGGCGGCGCCCTCAAC
>NZ_JBHYUU010000048.1:0-28024 GCF_042749955.1 Kitasatospora sp. NPDC059462
GGGCCTGGCGGGTTTGTTGACGGGCAACATGCACATGCCATAACGGCCACGGCAGGGCGACGCGGCGGCGCCCCCCCCCCGCCAACGGGGTGGCGGGGCGCGGCGGCCTGTGCCGGTGCACCGCCAGCAGCCCGTTGACGACCACCGCCCCCTTCCACACATCGAAGGAGTAATCCCGATGATCGCCCTTACGACCTGCGGCAGGATCGCCGCCCTGCACAGCCGCGCCGACGCGGCCGAGGCGGCCCTCGCCGACGTCACCCAGCAGCTGGAGAGCGTCCTGCAGCAGCACGACCCTGACGAGCAGCTGCTGACCGCGGTCTCCGACCTCGCGACCATGCGCGACGACCTCGCCTGCGCCGAGCGGACCGCCGCCGAGGCGATCGCCTCGCAGGCCGCCTCGCACAGCCTGCAGTTGCTGCTGCTGCGCGAGGCGCAGTCCCGGATCGACGCGCGCGACCGGACCATCGCCGAGCTGCGTGCCGAGCTGGAGCGGGCGCGCGCCGGAGAGTCGGCCGTGCCGGAGCGCACGGTGCTGCGGTTCCGCACGGTCGGCGGCGGCCTGGTCGTGGTGACCCGTGCGCCGGACAAGACCCGCGTCGGCGACAGCTACGCCTGGCAGTGCATCACGTGCGGGGACGGCGGCGGCCACCTCACGTGGTTCCGCGACGACGCTCGCCGCCTGGCCAACGACCACGCCGCCGCCTGCCGGGCGCTCCCGGCCGGGAGCGGTGGCATCGCGAAGACGAAGGAGGAGGTCAGGTGACGGACAGCGTGTACGTGGCCAGCGGGCAGCACGACGACCAGGTGCCGGTGCCGGTGGAGCAGCGGATCGTGCTCGCGGGGTGGGAGAAGGGTCTGGCCGCCGTCGGGGCGGCGCTGGCGGTCGGTGTGTCGACCATTGGTCTGGTCGCCTCCTACAAGGCGGTGGAGGCCAAGGCCGCGCTGCCGGTCAAGGACGGCGGCTGGGGCTGGGACGAGCCGTGGATGCTGCCGATCGCGGTGGACCTCGCGATCCTGGCGTTCAGCATCGTCAACCTGCTGCTGATCCGCTGGGAGCGGGAGGCCGCCTGGGTGAAGTGGGTGCCGAGGGCGCTCACCGGGCTGACGATCTGGCTGAACTGGCAGGCCGGCGCCTCCGGCACCGCGGCCGCCGGGCACGCCGGCCTCGCCGCCCTGTGGGTGGTGTTCTCGGAGATCGCCGCACACCTGTACGCCGGACACATCGGCCGCCTGCGGGGCCGCCGGCGCATGGAGGGCGTCCGCCCGTCCCGGTGGCTGCTCTCTCCGATCGCCACCGCCCGGATCGCCCGGCAGATGAAGCTGTGGGAGATCACGAGCTACACCGAGGCGCTGGAGCTCGCCAGGTCGCGCGAGGTCTACCGGGAGCTGCTCACGCAGCGTCACGGCAAGCGGTGGCGGCGGAAGGCCTCACGGCAGGACCTGCTGCCCGTCACGCTCGCCAAGTTCGGCCTCACGGTCGAGGAGGCCCTCGGCCAGCCCGCGAAGCGGGCTGAAGCGGACGCTGTACGGCTCCATGAGGCGGAGGTACGGACCCGGGCGCTGGCCCTACGGATGGCCGAGGAGGAGGCTACGGAGGCCCTCGCCGCGGTCGAGCGGCAGGCCGCGATCGACGCCGCCAAGGCGCGGGCCGAGGCCGAGCGCCTGCTCGCCGAGGCCGAGCGGACCCGGGCCGAGCAGGAGGCGCGTACGGCCGCGGACGCGGTGGTACGACAGCACGAGCTGGCCCTACGGGTGCAGCAGGCAAAGGCCGACGCGGAGGCCGAGCGGCTGCGGGCCGAGGCCGAGGCCGAGGCCGCGCGGGCCACCGCCCAGGCGGAGGCGGAGGCGGCCGAGATCCGCGCCCGCGTCGAGGAAGCGCAGCTCAAGGCGCAGATCGAGCGGGATCGGCTGGAGCGGCAGGCGGCCGAGGAGGCCCGCCTGGCCGAGCTGGAGGCAGGCCGTCGGCAGGCTGAGGCGCAGGCCGAGCAGGCGCGCCGCCAGGCCGAGGCCGACGCCGAGCAGGCCCGCCTTGCGCAGGCCAGGGCGGAGGCCGAGCAGGCCGCCGCCGAGGCCGCCCGTAAGAAGGCGGAGGCGGAACGGCAGGCGGCCGTAGCCCTGGAGGCCGCGTCCGTAACCCGGGCCAAGGCGGCCGTGACCGAGGCCGAGGCGCAGCGCCGCGCGGCCGAGGAGAAGCGGCTCGCCGCCGAGGCCGAGGCGGCTGCCGCGCGGCTCGAGCAGGAGATGGCCGTGGCCCTGGAGAAGGCGGCCGTAGCCCACGAGAACGCGACCCGTAGCCCGGCCGAGCGCCAGGCCCTGATCGTCGCGGACCTCATCGAGCAGTTCGGCGAGAAGGTCGTGACGCTCAGCTACATCGAGCGGGCGCTGGGCGTCACCGGCGGCACCCGGCAGGACCGCCGTGACCGCGCCCGGGAGATCGTCACCGAGCGCCGCGCGCAGCGCGCCGGCCAGGACGGGCAGGGCGACGCGCTCGCCGCCTGACCGGACGACAGCACACAAGGAGCACGGCCTCTCCGGTGGCCACCAGGACGCAGCAATCGCCCTGGTGGCCGCCGAAGGCGCCGAAGCGCCGAGCACCACCGTATCCGCCCCGCCGACCAGCCGGGCCGATACCCGTCACCTCGCGTTTCCCCAGCTCAGAGAAGGGACCACCCTATGACCGAGCAGTCGGTCTACAACGACCCCGCCTACGACATCACGTCCGTACCGTCCTGGAAGACGCCGCCGCTGCACGGCGCCTACGCCCCGGGCGCCAAGCTGTCCCCTCGCGCGAAGGCCGGCCTGGCCGGCGGCGCGATCGTGCTGGCCGCGACCGGCATGGTCTCGTGGTCCCACTACGCCTCGGCATCCGCCGAGGCCGATGTGCGCAAGGCGCAGATCGCCCTGGACGCCTCCCGCGTCGACCTGGAGCGGCAGAAGCAGGACGCGTCGTTGGCGGCCGAGATGGCGAAGACCGGCGGCGTGGAGAGCGACGCGCAGCGGGCCCGACGGGAGGCGGTCCAGGCCTGCGTGGCGAAGGCCGGCGGCACGTACAACGCGATCGCCGACTGCGGGAAGGCGTTCCCGATGGAGGCCTCGCCGGGCATGGTCAACACCGCCTCCGCCGCCTCCTCCGAGGGCGAGCAGGACGGCCCCGTGCCGATGGCCGGCCTGGCCGTCCTGGGTGCTGTCGTGGCCGTCACCGGCTACGGCTGGGCGAAGAAGCGCCTCTTCCGATAGTGACAATCCGTGACACTCACCCACCACTCACTCACCCGGGGAAACAAGCCCTCACGCGTGCTCACAGGCGTGGGGGGGAGCATTTCCGGGCTGGGTGAGTGGTGGGTGAGTGGTCACCAAAAGTGAGGAAATCTGGCGATGACGACGCCTTCCGCGCCGCCCGTTCCGACCGCACCACCGACCGTTCACCTCTCCTCCCAGCCCCCCGAGCAGCCCTCCGCCGAGGCCCCGCAGACGGGCCACGGGCCGGCCCCCGCGGCGACGGCCGGTCCCGTCCCGGACCCGGCGGCGCCCGGCTCCCTCGCCCAGATGCTCACCCCGATCACCCCGGCCCGCCCGGTCCCGATCGGCTCCACCGCGGCCCTCGGCCAGGCCGCGCAGGCCGGCCCCGAGGGTGCCGCGGCGGGCGGCGACGCCAAGAACAAGGACGGCAAGGACGACGCCGCGAACGTCCAGGGCCCGCTGTCCGCGCTGGTGCGCGCGCTCGCCACCCGGTGGGGCCGCACCGGCACCGCCACCACCGTCAAGCGCACCCACGAGGTCAAGGAGACCCGGGTCTCCGGCACCTCCACCAACACCACCAACGCCAACAAGTCCGACCGCACCGCGAAGAGCGAGAACAGCGCGCAGCGCCGGTCCAACCAGGACGTCAAGACCACCCGGGACGCCAAGGTCGCCGACCTGAACAACAAGACGTCGGCGCAGCACGGCAAAACGAGCAGCGAGTCGAAGAAGGCCGCCAGTACGGATGCGAAGACGTCTTCGGACGCCAAGCGCGCCGACACCCGCGACGCCAAGTCCTCCGCCACCGCGTCCGACATCAGGGCGTCGAAGGCGGACAACTCGTCCAGGACGGCCAAGGACGACCGCACCAGCGCGGACACCAGGGCGTCGAAGGCGGACAACTCGTCCAGGACGGCCAAGGACGACCGCACCAGCGCGGACACCAGGGCGTCAAAGGCGGACAACTCGTCGAAGACGGCCAAGGACGACCGCACCAGCGCGGACAGCAAGACCGCCGAGGCCTCTGGCTCTGGCGGCTCCAAGAGCGGAAAGGGGCCGGATCGGGAGGGGCCGAGCGAGCCGAAGTCGGGCTCGGGGCCCCGTTCGGCGAAGAGCAGCATCTCGAAGGATCCGGGGGACAAGCGCGCCAAGGGCCCGAAGCCGGATGACACGGGCGGTCCGGCCGGAGCGGGCGTGCCCGCCTCCAAGCCGGACGGTCCCGGTCAGGGCGGGGCCCAGGCCGAGAAGCAGAAGCCTCAGGAGACGAAGGGCGGGCCGGGCAGGGCCGACCTGGCGAAGAGGGGCGAGGCCGAGCCGGGATCGAACATCGCCGCCTCCAAGCCGGCGGGCGGACTGGAACCCGGCGAGCGCCCTCGTACGCAGTCCGCCCGGGAGGCCGGCTACCGGGACGGGCGGCGAGTGGCCGGCGCGGTCGGCCAGGCTCAGGCCTACCGGGACGGCGTGAAGGACGGCTGGTCCGATCGGCAGGCCGCCGACGAGGCCGACCGCAGGAAGATGGACGACGCCAAGATCCGCAACGCCCAGCGGCCCCAGGAGCCGCCGAAGCCGGAGATGGCGCCCGCCGCCGGGTCGACGGCCGACCTGGCCAAGAACGCCGGGGCCGCGGAGCCGTCCACGAAGCCGGGCGAGGAGGGCAAGGCGATGCCGGTGGTGCCGCCCAAGCCGACCGCCGCGCCCGCCGTCCCGGCCGAGCCGAAGGCCGACGCGGCGCCGAAGCCCGGCCGCGGACCGGGCGTCAACCCGTCCAAGCCGACGAAGCCGGGCGAGGGCAAGGCGATGCCGGTGGTGCCGCCCATGCCCACCACGGCCCCCGCTGTTCCGGCCGAGCCGAAGGCCGGCGAGCGGCCGGGCGTTGACCTGAGCAAGACGCCGAAGCCGGGCGTCGATCCGTCCAAGCCGGCCACGGCAGCGGCCCAGTCGAAAGCCGAGGCGATGCCGAAGCCCGGTAGCGGGCCGGGCCTCGACCTAACCAAACCGGCGAAGCCGGGCGAGGTGGGCAAGGGGGCGCCGGTGGTGCCGCCCAAGCCGACCACCGCGCCCGCCGTCCCGGCCCAGTCGAAGGCCGAGGCGGCGCCGAAGCTCGGCGGCGGGCCGGGCGTGGACCTGACCAAACCCGCCGCGGCACCGGACCTGTCCAAGGCCAAGGCCACGTCCAAGCCCGCTGACGGGCCGGGCGTCGACCTGGCCAAGCCCACCACCGTGGACCGCCAGCCCGGCCGGAGCGATGGCAAGGTCGCCGGCCACGGGCCGGTGGCCAGTACCACGACCCTGGCCCAGGCCGCCCCGCCGCCGGACCTGGCCGCGGCCGATGCCGTGACCGGCGCCGTCCGGTCCACCCCGCACACCTCGCCGGATGTTCCGGCCACCCAGAGGAGGACGCACGACCCGATGCCCGAACAGAGCACCACGAGCCGGGCCACACCCGTGACGGCCGTCAAGGTGACCCCCAGCACGGTCCGCTTCACCGCCGACGGCCAGGAGCGAGAGCTGGGCCGCACCGAGGTCCGGACCCTCAAGGGTTTCGAGAACACGATGCGCACGCGGGGCGCCGACCTGGCCAAGATCGCCCAAGAGAGCAAGGCGGCGGTGACCGTGGCCACCCAGCACGCCCTCGCCGCGCAGAGGCTCTATGAGCGGGCCAAGGCCGTCAAGGGCGGCAAGGACCTGATCTCGCAGCTGTGGCACCTGGAAGAGGCATGCCGGGAGCTGTGCAAGGCGGCCGAGCAGACCGAGCGCCACGCGGCCAAGGGCGCCGAGGCCGCCACCGTTCTGGTCGTCAACGCCGGCACCCGGCACGGTGCCATCTACAAGGCCGTGGCCGACAGCAAGCTCACCATCCCCGCCGAGGCGGAGTTCTACAAGGACCAGCAGGGAGGCTGACCCATGTCCGCCCGGAAGAAGAACAAGGCCAACCTCTCCTACCGCGAGCTGAAGCGCGAGGTCGCCAAGCTCGCCAAGGACGTCCTCCGCGGCGCCGAGCACCACAAGCAGCTCGCCGCGCGCCTGGCCGAGGGAGCCAAGAACGTCGGCCGTACCGCCGACAACATCGCGTCGCTGAACGTCGACACCGCCACCGTCGCGGAGACCCGCGAACTCTCCAGGACCATGCAGGGCCTGAGCCAGAGCGCGAACGGCTACGCCAGCCGTGCCAACGACGCCTCCCTGGTCGCCCGCTACACCGAGCGCGAAGCGAGCAGGTCCCACGAGGGCATCCAGCAGGCCGTCGACAACGCCCCGGTCCAGATGGCCAACCGCACCTGGTACACCCAGGAGTAAGGAGCACACCGCGATGAGCACCCACACCACCCCCGCCGACCAGGCGGTGCGCAGCCCGACGGTCGAGCGGGCGGTGGCCGTCGTGGAGACGGCCGCCCCGGCCCTGACCGCCGCGGTCCTGCCGTTCCTTCAGGGCCAGGCCGCCAGCACCGTCTCGTGCCTGCTGGCGGCCCCGGCCGCGCTCGCGGGCGCGAACTTCGCCGGCCTGCTGTCCGAGCGGACGCTGGCCGCGCTGCCGGGCGGGGACATCCTGGCCGCGCACCGCCGGCCGATGTTCGTCTCGGCGGTGGCCACCGCCACCGCCGCGGCCACCGTCACCCTCCAGGGCCTGCCCGGCGCGGACGCCCTGCTCGCCGGATGGATGACCCTGCCCTCGGCCACCGGCCTGGTGTCCGTCGCCTGGTGGGGCGCGTCCGGCTACACCGCGTTCGTGCTGCGCAAGGTGCTCGGCAACCGCCGCCGGCGCCGCGCCGCCGTCCAGGCCCCGGCGGCCCAGCCCGCACCGCAGGACTCGCTCACCCCGGCGCAGCGCGCGGTTCTGGAGCGCTGGCTCGCGCACATCTCCAGCAAGGAGGGCACCCACCCCGGCCAGGAACTCCACCTGACCGCCCACGGCCCCGAGGCGTGGGAGGGGATCATCGAGGCCGCGCCCGGCCGGCCGGTCACCGTCACCGCGGAGACCGTCTCGGGGGTGTACCGGCTGCCCCCGGCCTGGATCCGCATCACCGACGGCCCCCACGAGTCCGCCCGCCACATCCTGGTCCACACCGTCCAGCCCGTCAGCGAGCAGGCGCAGTACGGTCCGCTGGAGACGCTGTGGCTCCAGCGGGTCGGCAACAAGGCCGGGTGCATGCCCGGCACGCACCTCGAGGGGCCGGTGCAGGACCCGGCCACCGGCGGGGTCGCGGCGTGGATCGTCGCGGACGAGGACACCGACGCGATCACCATGCCGGACATGGTCCGCATCGCCGGTGCCCTGCGCCGCACCACCCTGCTGGTGTCGGTGGAGGCGACGCAGGACCCACGCCGGGCGATCCTGCGGCTGATGGACCAGTCCCCGCTGGAGAGGGGCAAGGCGCTGCCGGGCCCCGAGGCGCTGCGCTCGAACCCGAACGGGTTCGTGCAGCTGGGCCTGGGCATCAGCGGCCGTCCGGCCCGGCTGCAGCTGTTCGACCCGAAGGGCGGCGCCCGCCACGCCCTGGTCGCCGGCGTCACCGGCTCCGGCAAGGGCGGTGTCCTGCAGCTGTTGTGCCTGAGCTACCACGTCAACGGGATCGCGATCATCTACGCCGACCCCAAGGGCAGCAGCAACCCCGACGTCGAAGACATGTCGGCGTTCGCGGGCACCGGCAAGGACGGCGCGATGGGCGCCCTGCGCCTGGCGTACGCGGTCCTGCTGCACCGCATTGAGCAGTCGCAGGCGATGCGGATGAAGAACTTCACCGCCAGCGAGGAGATGCCGTTCATCGCGGTCGTCCTCGACGAGTTCGCCCAGCTCCTCTCCGAGAAGTCCGAGTACATGAAGGAGGCCGCCTTCATCGTCGCGGCCATCGCCGAGCAGGGCCGCTCGCTGGGCATGGCCATGGTGCTGTGCGGCCAGATCCTCAACCTCGACAAGATGGGCTCCGACACGTCGATCCGCGACAACATCTTCTACGGCGGCGCCCTCGTCCTGTTGAGGTCTGACGGGGCGCAGAAGCACCGCGTCGACCTGCCCGATGGCTTCGACGGCATCGACCCGTCCCGGATCCCGGCCTACTGGCGCACCGGCACGGACAGCCTCGTCTACGACCCGACCGTCCCCGAGGACGATCCGCGCCGGACTTTCGGTGTTGGGTACGTCGTCGGCCCGGACGAGCGGGCGGAGATGATGCGGGCCTGGATCCTGGAGTCCGCCGCCGGCCTCTGGGACGAGGACGCCATCGCCTACCCCGCGGACTTCCCCGGCTGGGAGGATCGCGACCAGATCGCCACCGTCCCCGTCGGCCCCGCCGCCGAGGACGGCGCCGGAGGTGGCGGCGCGCCGTGGACGCCCGGGCCCGCGCCGGCCTTCACCAAGGAGCCGACCGCGAAGGAGAAGATCCTCGCCGTCCTGGACGAGTGGCGCGACCCGATCGGCCAGGAGATCGGCTACGTACGCCTGGACCAGATCATCGCGATGACCGGGCTCGCCGCCAAGACCGCGGAGAACACGCTCTACCGCGAGACCAAGGCCGGTCGGATCGTCCGCAACCCGAACGTCCCCGGTGAGTACGGCCTGCCCCTGGCCGCCGACGCCAGCGAGTCCGTCGAGGCGTAGCCCGCCCCGTTCTCCGCCCGCCCGGCCACCACGGCCGGGCGGGCGGACCGCTTCCCGCACCACCGCATCCAAGCCCCGGCCGCCCGGCCGAGGGCCTTTCACCCATGCCCTCAAGGAGGCACCCCGCCATGGCGCACACCCACCTGCTCGTCGGCACCACCGGCTCCGGCAAGACCTACACCCTCCAGCAGCTCGCCGCCCGGGCCGCCACCGACCCCACCACGACCGTCTGGGCCATCGAGCCCGCCCACCACGCCACCCTGACCGCCACCGCCGACCGGTGCGCCGACTTCGACGGCGCCGAGCAGATGCTCGACCAGGTCCTCGACCTCGCCCGCCGGCGCGCCGCCGCCTGCGTCGCGGCGGGCAGCACCGCCCACACCCCGGCCGAGGAGCAGCCGCGGGTCCTGCTCCTCATCGACGAGGCCGACAACCTCCTGCGCCGGCCCCGGGTGGCGGAGCAGCTCCAGGAACTGGTCGTCACCGGCCGCGCCCTCGCCATCGAGACCGCCGTCGCCGCCAACCACCTGCGCCTGGACGTGTGGCCGCTCGGCCTGCGTGACCAGCTGCTCGCCGGTGACCTCACCGTCCACGGCGCCCCCGACCGGTGCACCGCCGACCTGCTGCGCGAGCGCATCGCCGACGGCAGCGCCACCGTCCTGCCCCACGCCGTCCGCACCCTCACCGCGCACTTCGGCGACTGACCGCTCCCGGCCCCTCCGAGGGCCGACGGCCCCGCCCCGGATCCCGGCCAACCGCGGCCCGGCCCGGGGCGGGGGCCGCCGGCCCCAGAAGGCGCCGCGGCGCCCGCACCCAACCTGCCGACCTGCCGCCGACCCCGATCGGAGACCTGCCCACCGTGCTCGCCACCCGCCTCACCGACGCCGCCCTGCGCGTCCTCGCCACCACCACCAGCGCCTGGGAGGCCACCACACCCCTACGCGAAAAGGCCGCCACCACCTGGCGCACCCGCACCAGCCCCGCCCAGCGCGCCGGACAGATCACCGCCACCGCCCTGGCCGCCCTCCTCGCCGCGTCCCTGACCGTCACCCTCGTCACCACCGTGGTCCGCCTGGCCGCCGCGATGGCCGCCAGCCTCGGCCGCGGCTGCGTCCACGCCGCCGCCTACCTGTGGGACAGCGATGCCGTCGACGGCATCCGCGACGTCCTCCAGGTCCCGCTCGGCGGCGTCGCCGCCTGGCTGCGCCAGAACGCGGCCGGCCTGCCTGCCACCCCGGGCCAGATGGGCGGCGCCGCCCTGGTCCTCGCGCTGGTGCTGTTCGTCGCGGCCCGGCGCGGCTCCACCGCCGCCCGCGCCGGCTGGGCCCTCCTCGGCGTGGCCGCCTGCGCGGCCACCTGGCAGACCGGCCCCGCAAGCGGGCGCACCGCGGCCGCCGCCGTCACCGCCGGCGCCTGGCTGCTGCTCGCCCCCACCGCGTACGCGGGCCGGTGGTGGAAGACCGAGCGCCGTACCCGCATGCTCCTGAGCCCCGCCGTCGAAGAGGCCCTCACCCAGCTCGCCGCCGCCCACACCCGGCCGGACACCACCCCGGCCCCGGCCTCACCATCGGCTGCCCGGCCGGCGCCGCCGCGGCTGAGCCCGCTGAAGAACCTGGCCGCCCTCAAGCCCCCCAGCCCGGCCGCCGGCGGCTTCCGCTGCCGCCACTGCGACCAGCCCCTCGCCTGGGCCGGCACCGAGGACGACCCCGAGCGGACCTGGCGCGCCCCGGACGGCACCACCGCCTGCCCCGACGCACCCACAACCCCCGCCCTGCACCACGCCCTCTGACCGTCCGGGCCGTCAGCCTCGCCCCCGGCCGCACCGTGCCCGCCCCGCCGAACACCCGGCCGGGCAGGCCGCTGTGCGTCCGGGGACGGGGCCGGCCGACCGGCCGCGCCCCCAACGAACCCGGAGAACCCTTATGGGCTACGCCTACTACACCGTCACCCGCGCCGACGGTACCGAGATCGAGGCCGGCTACGACGTCGCGGCCGTCTGCGAGGAGGACGGCTGCACCGAGGAGATCGACCGAGGCCTGGCCTACCTGTGCGGCAGCACGCCCGGCACCCCCGAGGACGGCTGCGGCGGCTACTTCTGCTCCCGCCACCTCTACACGGACTGAGACATGCCCGAGGACGAGCCCCAGCCGCAGAACTGCAAGTCCTGCATCGAACAGCGCGACTGACCGGCCGCCCGGTCTCGCCCCCGGCCGCACCCCGCCCGCCCCGCCGAACCCCGGCCGGGCGGGCGCGGCGCGTCTCGGGGACGGGGCCGGCCGACCGGCCGACACCACCGATCCGCCTGGAGGACGTCGTGAGCACCACCGTCACCGTCACCGCCGACCCGGCCAGCCCCGAGGAGATGGGCGCCGCCGCGGTCACCGCCATCACCGAGGCCCTCAAGGCCGCCGCCGCGAAGCGTCCCCCGGTCGATCGCCAGGTGCCCTGGCGGATCCAGGGCACCCCCTACAGCGCGGCCCGCCTCACCGTCGCCGACCTCGCCGCCCGCATCGCGCGCCTGCCCGACCACCTGCTGGTCGTCTGCGGGGTCCCGCAGTGGAACCGCCGCGCCGCCTGGCCGGTGCGCTCCGCAGTCTGGGACGGTGCGCTGGTCCTGCACACCACTGCGCTCGACCCGGACCCGAACGCCCCAGCCCTCGACCTCCACCTGCCCGCCCCGGCCGCCGCCGACGGCGAAGCGCCGCCCGCTCAACCCGCCGTCGCCCGGCGTGCGGGCCTGGCCGGAGTGCTCACCGTCGGCGACCTCGCCGCCGTCCTGGCCGGCCTGCCCGACCACGCCCCCGTGCTGGCCGTCGTCCCCGGCTGGGCCGGCACCGCTGAACTCGTCCTGGAGCACGCCGACGACTACGGCGACTGCCTCCTGCTGGACACCGGCTACTCCAACTGCGAGCTCTTCGGCCCCGATGACGAGCACGACGACGAGAGCTGACCGGCTCCGCCCCACCCGACAACACACCAACATCACCCCGGAAGGCACCACCGTGAAGCTGCGCCTGCCCGTCTCCGCGCTCACCGACGCCGTCTCCTACACCGCCAAGGCCCTGCCGGCCCGTCCGCCGGTCCCGGTCATGCTCGGCATGCTCCTGGCCACCGGCGACGGAGGCCTGCGCCTGTCCGCCTGCGACGGCGAGGTCTACACCTCCGACACCGTCTCCGCCGAGATCGCCGACGACGGCACCGTCCTGGTCCCCGGCCGGCTCCTGAACGACATCTGCTCCCGCCTGCCCAAGACCGCCGACATCGACCTGGAGCTCGTCGACAGCGGCGCCCGCCTGGTCGTCGGCTGCGGCGCCGCCCGCTTCACCCTCCCGGTGCTCCCCGTCGACGAGTACCCCGCCGTGCTCCCCCTGCCGGACGCCGTCGCCACCGTGCAGGCCGACGTCCTCGCCGACGCCGTCGCCCAGGTCGCCGTCGCCGCCTCCACCGACACCTCCCTGCCCGCGCTGACCGGTATCAAGGTCCGCCTGGACGGCGACCTGCTCCACCTGGACTCCACCGACCGCTACCGCATGACCCACAAGGAACTCACCGTCCGGCCCACCGGCAACCTGCCCGCCCCGGCCCCGAAGCGCGGCAAGAAGAAGGACAGCGAGCCCGAGACGGCGGCGCTGGTGCCCGCCAAGACCCTCGCCGAGGCCGCCAAGGCGCTGGAGGGCGAGCACACCCTCACCCTCCACTGGTCCGAGGGCCTGCTCGGCCTGTCCATCCCGGGCGGGCGCACCTACATGACCCGCCTGCTCGACGGTGAGTTCCCGAAGATGGGCGGCTTCTTCGACGGCGAGTGGCCCATCACGCTGCGCCTGCCCGTGGCGGAGGCCGTCGCCGCGCTCCAGCGCGTCGCCCTGGTCGCCACCCGCAACACCCCCGTGCGCCTGGCCGTCGAGGGCGAGCAGCTGCGCGTCGAGGCCGGCTCGGGTGACGACGCGCAGGCCAGCGACCGCATCCCCGCCCACACCACCGGCACCGGCGCCGAGGGCCTGGTCCTCGCCTTCAACCCGCAGTTCCTCACCGACGCGCTGAAGGCGCTCGGCACCAGCGAGGCCGACCTCCACGTGCGCGAACCGCACAAGCCCGCCTACCTGGCTGGGCGCCTCGGCGACGGCGTCGACGCCACCTACCAGCACCTGGTCATGCCCGTGCGCCTCTCCGGCTGACCGCCGCCCTCCCCCGCCCGCGCCGGGCCGGCCGCACACCCCGCGGCCGGCCCGGCCACCTTCACCCCCGCCCGGAGGAACCCGCCGTGCACGACCCCTGGCCCGCCGACAAGCCCGTCAACACGAGGTGGCTCGACCTCGCCGACCGAGGCCTCCTCGACTACGACCACGACCGCTACCGGATCCACGGCATCCCCAACAACGTCGTCGCCATGATCTGGGGCGGGCTGCTCGCCGACCACCCCGACGGCCCCCGCCTCACCGACGCCGGCCGCGACCGCCTCGCCGCCGAGCGCGACCGCGACAACCCGGACACCGGCGCCCGCGAGCCCGACGCCATGCCCCCGCAGGCCGCCGCGTGGGTGCGGGAGAACGTCTGGCCCGCGAGCTGGCTGCGCTCCTTCGAGCACATCCCCGGCCCGTTCACCGACTGCGCCTGCCACCGGCCGCCGTCCGTCGAGTGCCAGGCCGGCCGCCACGGCGAATGCCGCCACGACGGCCGCCCGACCCGCGAGACCGTCATCCAGGCCGGCCCGAACCGCCACGCCCACCACCCCGAGCCCCACCAGCACGCGTCCCCGGACCTGCGCTCCGGCGTCAACGACCTCGCGTGGGTCTGGCTCGCCGGACCGCCCTGCCGAGAGCTCTGCCGCTGCGCGTGCCACCACCAGAAGCCGCTGATCCAGCAGGCCCGCGGCGAGACCCGGCCCGGCTGGTGGTGGGTCAACTGCTGCGGGCGGATCATCACCCGCCAAGCGCTGAGCGACGACGCGTGGTGCCGCACCGCCGCCGACGCCCAGGCCCTCGCCGACTGGCACATCGCCGGAGAGAACGGCCCCGCCCCCGCCGACTCCCCAGGCCTGCCCGACCTGCTGTCCGCCCTGGCCGGGACCCGCGAGCAGCTCGCCTTCTTCTGAACCTCGCCCTGCCCACCGCCGAGGAGCCACCGCTGTGCGCCCTAGGTGCCGAACGTGGAGGTCGAGTCCCGTCCTCGACGGCGGCCGCGCCCTCACCTGAACCGTGCTACCGGCATCACCGCCTGTACCCATCGACTGGAAGGACCCCGCCCGATGCCCTGGGCCATATCCCGTGACGAGCGCCTCGCCAGGCTCCGCCAGACCCTGGCCGAGAAGGGAGCCGTCCAGAACATCCTGGTGCCCGGCACCCCCGCCCACACCGGACTGCAGCACGAGATCGACGCGATCTGGGCCGAGATCAAGGTGCTCGAGGACTCCTGGAGCCTCAACCCGAAGGCCGTCCTCATCGGCCTGCTGGTCATCATCGCGATCCTGTGGCACCTGGCCACCTGATCACCCGGAAGCACATGTGCGGTGGGGCCCGCCACGACCGTGGCGGCCCCCACCGCCAAGGAGACGCGCGTCAGGAGAAGTCGATCGGCGGCAGGTCAGCCGGCACGTCCGGCCCGTAGTCCCGCCGCATCGCCAACCGCTCCGCCTCGATCTGCGCGGCCATCGCGTCGTTCTCCTCCCGGAGGATCTGCGTGTACACCACCCCGGCAGCCGGCTCCAGCGACAGGCCGGCCGCCACGCGGGCCTCGAGGTCCCGGGCGAGATGCCCGGCCAGGCGTCCCATCGGATACAGGTACCGGCCGGTCAGGTCGTGCAGCTCCAGCAGTTCCACCACCGCCCGCAGCTCGCCGGCACGCAACGGCAGCATCACCACCTCGTCGATGTCGTCCCGCAGATACTCCAGCACCCGCGCGTGAAGAGCCATCTGCTGCCGGTCGGCGAACCGCTGCTGCCACGGCTCGCTGACGGTGTGGGAGAGATAGGGGGCGAGGCGGTCGGCCAGGCCGGGCCCGCCGCCGGGGACGGCGTAGTAGGGACGTTCGGCGCTGCCGGCACTCGCCGGGTCCAGCAGCACCGCCGACAGGAACGACCTCAGCCTGGCCGGGGGCGGCACCTGGCCGTCGCTCAGCCACCGGACCCCGGCCATCAGCTCCTTGCGAGGCCGCGCCGGGTCACCGGTGAAGAAGAACCAGCCGGACACACAGTCCCACCCCAGACCGCACAGGCCGTCCGGCACCACCCGCTGGCCGACCGTGAGGTTCACCAGCACGACGGCGGAGGGCTCCTGATCCCCGGAGCCGTGGACAGCGTGCACCGCCGCCGGGACACCGTCCTCAGCCAGTGCCAGCGCCACATCGACGGCGTAGTGGCCCACGCCGTGCCGGATCCGCTCGGACTCCTCGCTCACAACCACTCCCACCGCGTCGACCGGCTCTGCCGCACCAAGCGCTCCACAGTGACACACCCTCTCGCCACTCACCACGCCCCCGACTTGCCGACCATCCAACCGACCAGGAGACCGAGATGACCGAGATCTTCGAATCGATCCGCTACACCGCCGACGTCGTCGCCATCGCGCAGGACGGCCGCGTGCTGCTGATCGAGCGGGGCTGGCCGCCCTTCGCGGGCGCGTGGGCGCTGCCCGGCGGCCACGTCGACCCCGGCGAGACCAGCCGCAACGCGGCCGCCCGCGAGCTGGCCGAGGAGACCGGGGTTCGCGTGGACGCCGCCGACCTGCTCCAGCTCGGCGTCTGGGACGAGCCCGGCCGCGACCCGCGCGGCCGCTACGTCACCGCCGCCTACCTCGCCGTCGTCCCCGCCAGCACCCCGGCCGCCGCCGGGGACGACGCCCGCACCGCCCGCTGGTGGCCCTGGAACGAGCTCCCGGAGCTGCTGGCGTTCGACCACGCCGCCATCCTCCACGCCGCCCTGCAAGGCCGGCCCGCCCCCACCAACCCCGCCAGCACCAAGGCCTGACCGGACGCTGACACCGCCCACCCACCACCGCGCCGGCCGACCGGCCGACGCCGCCACCGGATCGGAGAACGTGTTGAGCACGACGACTTGGAACGACCACCTCGCCGCCACGCCCTTCGCGGTCGAGGTCACCACCTACGGCACCCTCCACCAGGACCCGCCGCCCGGCGACGCGATCACCGTCGACCTGACCACCGCCCTGCGCAACCCGCCCGAAGACCCGCAGGTCCGCGAGCAGATGATCCGCTCCACCGGCCTCGACCAGCACGTCCTCGACTACGTCCTGGCCACCCCCGGCGCCCGCGAGATCGCCGACCGCACCGCCCGCCGGGCCCTGGCCCAGTACGTCGCGCTGCCCGGCGAGCCGGTCCGCATCCACCTGTACTGCAGGGGCGGAAGGCACCGCAGTGTGGCCGTCGGCCGCGAGACCGGCCGGCTTCTCCAGGACCTCGGCGCACACGTCACCCTGACCCACCGGCACGTCGGCCGCGACGTCGTCGAACCCCCGCTCCCCGGCACCGCCGACGTCACCGACCCGGCGGAGATGGCCCACATGCTCAACGAGCTGCGCTACCGCATCAACCGGTCCGGCTCCCTGATGCGCACCGGCTACGTCGCCGAAGCCATCGGCCACACCCGCGTCTGCTGGCACGACCCCCGCACCCGCCCCTCCCCGGCGAACAGGACCACTGACACCCCGCCCGGGCGCTGACGCTGCCCACCACCGCGTCCACCGTCCCCGTGCCAGCCAGGCCGGAGCGGTGGACGCGATGGTGCGCGGTGCCGGCCGCCCGGCCGACCCCAACCCCGGAGGTACCCGTGAACACCGCCCGCACCGCCCGCTTCGCCGCCGCCTACGCCCTGCTGCGCGCCGGGGCGGACATCGGCGACCACCTCGTCCAGTCCGACCACTGCGCCCGCACCAAGGGCGCCACCGACGCCGCGCCCGTCCAGGTCCTCGACGACGGACGGGTCATCGCGACGCACGGCACCGCCGCCGGCCGCCGCGCCTGCGCGGTCCACTGCCTGACCTACACCGGCACCCAGGCCGCGGCCCTTCTGCTCGGCGCCCGCGCGCTTGGCCTGCGGCTGCGCCCCGGCCCGGTCGCCGCCGCCCTCGCGATCAGCGGACTGACGCACTTCGCGATCGATCGCCGCGTCCCGGGCGGCCTCCTGGAGCGGTTCGCGGACGCCACCGGCAAGGGCGCGTTCTACCGACTCGCCGACCACGGCATCAACGGCGCGGCCCGCATGGACGCCGCCTGCCACCACGGCTTCGAGACCCTCGCCGCCGCTGTCCTCGCCCGATGACCCGCCACCCCACACCACCCGGGAGACCACCAGCATGACGACCACCCAGACCCGAGCCCTGGACGCCGTCCGGAACGCCGGCGACCTCGTCGCCGTGATCGGCGCCAGCGCCTCCGGCAAGACCACGCTGCTCGCCGCCGCCGGGATCCCCTCCCACCAGATCGTCTCCCTCGACCGGCTGCGCGCCGCCGTTTCCGAGCCGGGCGACCAGAGCGCCACCCCCGACGCCGTCCTCCTCCAGCACCACATCCTCACCATGCGGCTGCGCCGGGGCCACACGACCTACGTCGACAACACCTCCGTCGAAGCCGCTCACCGGGCGCAGCTGGTGGAGCTGGCGCACCAGCACGGCTGCCGGGCCGTCGCGATCCACCTCGACCTCCCCCTCCCGGACTGCCTCTCGCGCAACGCGCGGCGCGCCGCCGAGGCGCGGGTGCCCGAGGACGTCCTGCGCTACCAGCACCGGATGGCCCGCGACGCCCGTGACCTTCTCCCCCGTGAGGGCTGGGACGAGATCCGCCACCACCGCACCGGGCACTGACGCTGCCCACCACCGCACCCCGCCCCCGTGCCAGCCAGGCCCGGGTTGCGGCGCGCGGTGGTGCGCGGCGCGGCCGCCCGGCCGGCACCCACCCCGCCCCCTCGGAGGCACCCGTGACCAACACCCTGCGAACCCGCCTGGCCCGCACCGCCCTCGACACCGCCGACAGCCTCGCCACCGTCACCGCTGGCGCCGCCGCCGGCCTCACCACCTACCGCACCCTCACCACCCGCGCCGCGGAGACCCGCATCACCCTCGCCCTCGCCGCCGGCACCCTCGCCGCCGTCCTCACCGACCACCACGCCTACAAGGCCCTCACCCCCCTGCGCCGCCGCCTCGGCGCCGAGCACCACGCCCCGGCCCGCCCGGCGGCCCCGACGCCCACCCGGGAGCAGCTGGCCGCCGACGCCCGGGCCGACGCCGCGCACCGGGCCGCCTCCGGCGCCAGCCGGCTCGACTACAGCCACGGCTCCCTCACCAAGGCCGAGAACTGGATCGGCGAGCCGGACGGCAGCGCGACGTGCGAGATCACGCCCACCGCCCGCCTGCTGGCCCTCCCGCGCCCGACCGACCGCGAAGGCTACAACAGCCGCACCTACCTGCTCGCCCGGGACGGCGAGCGGTCGGTCCCGGTGCACAGCCTCGGCGAACTGACCGTCCTCCTGGAGGCCCCCGCCGCCGACACGGCACAGCCCGCCGACAGCAAGAACCAGGACGGCGACCCGTGGCAGGCCATCGGCAAGGACCTCGCCATCGCCGAACTCCGCGGCCCGGCCGCCGACGACGACCAGGCCGACGAGGACAACGAGGACAACGAGGACGAGGACGTCGACCAGGAGGCGCAGGCCCACGCCGCCGGCCTGCTGTAGCCGACCGCTCCCGGCCCCCGCACGCCCCACCCGACCACGCGCCACCACCCCGGCCCCGTCCCTCACCCCAGCGGGCCGGGGCCGACCCGTCGAAGGTGACACCGGACATGACCACCACCCCCGCCCTCACCCAGGCCGGCCGCCGAGGCCTGTTCACCACCGACCCCGCCGACAGGCTGCGCCCCGGCAGCCCGGACCAGGCCTGGGAGCTCTGGCTCACCGGCCCCGACACTCTGCTTCCGATGCCCGACCTCGTCACCGCGCTGATGGCCGCCACCGAGCACAACGCCCTGGCCGCCGACCTCGACGACGGCTCCCCCCTACAGCCCGCCACCCACGCCCTGGTCCTCCACCACGGCTACGCCTGGCGCCGCGAAGGCGCGGCTCGCCCGGGCGCCGGCACCGCCGTCCCGTCGCTGTGCTGGACCGCGAAGTGCGGTATCTGCGGGGACCTGGTCGAGGACGAGTTCATCCCCCGCCACGAATCCCCCGAGGCCGCGGCCACCGACGCCGTCGGCCGCGAGTGGGACGAGCTCCCCGACGGCCGGCTGGTGTGCGACCGCGCCGACGAAGCCCACGACGAAGCGCGCGCCCAGGCCCGCACCGAGGACACCTCCGGGCCGGACGAGAACCAGCTCACCTTCCTCTAGCCCGCTGACCTGACGGAGGACCACATGCACCGGCCCGTCATCGAACCCACCCCCGACAGCCCCGCCAGTCAGGCCGTCGGCGTAGACCTGGACGGCACGCTCGCCGACGCCTCGGCCGGCTGGATGGGCGGTCGCATCGGCCTGCCCCTGCCGGGCGCGATCGAAGCGCTGCGGCTGCTCGCCCGACACCGCGCGGTCTTCGTCTACACGGCAAGGCCGCGATGCTTTTTGCCCGACGTCGCCGACTGGATCACCTGGTACAGCGGGATCCACGCCTTCGTCGACCCCAACCCCGAGCGGGCGTATTACACGGCAGTCGGCGGCCCGGTCCTGGTCACCAGCACCAAGCTTGGCGCGGCCTGCTACATCGACGACCGCGCAGTCCACCATGCGGGCGACTGGGGGGCGACCTTCGCCGCCGTCGCTCGCGCGATCGGCCTCGACCGCGCGGGGATTCTCGTTCAGGTTTGACCGGACCAAATCGAAGGGCCCGCCTCCCCCGACAGTGCCGGGGGAGGCGGGCCCTTCGTGCTTCTAGACGCCGCTGACGGTCAGCTCACGATCTCCGCGTCCACCGGAGCCGCCGCGACTGCCGCAGCCGCCGCTTTCTTGGCGGCCGTCAAGCGCTTGGCGAGGCGCTGCAGCTCAGTCTCGAGATCCTCCAGGTGCCGATGAGCCGCAGCCGGGTTAGCCTCCACCGCGGGCTTCAGTGCGCGAGGAGCGATCAGTGAAGCCACCCGCTCCCGCAGCACAGCCGCCGAGCGGCTCAAGTCGCGAAGCTGTGCCGCGCCCGGCTGCTCCTCGGATCGGGGGTCAGAAATTTCTGACCTCTGCCCACTGGGGACGGGGTCTGAAATTTCTGACCCCGTGTTCTGCCCGGGGATGGACGCCGCTGTCAACTCCTCGGCGAGCTCGACCAGCCGGGCCGCAGTGGGGCGCTTCTTCCCCTGCTCGACCGCTTCAGCGACACCCAGCTCGACCACCGTGCGGGCCGTCTTCAGGTCATGCGAGGCAATAACCGAAGCCACCGCCTTACGAGCCGAGGCCCGGCTCAGATGCTGGGCGAGGTCCGGTCCCAATTCCGCTACGGCCCGCGTCCGGGCGGCGTCCTGCATCAGCTCGAAGACGTATTTCTCGTCGACGTCCAGAACACCGGAAGCCCACACTGCGAAGTTCGTGTGGCCGGCGACCACGTGCAGCTCCCGCTGCTGGGCGACCTCCAGCAAGACGCCCTTGTTGAGCATCACGAAGTCCTCGGCCCGCCGCCCGAGACCGTCGATCTCGACCAGCCGCTCGGTGACGTAGGCGAGCTGCTCCTCCGGAGTGCCAGTGATGTCCTCCGCGGTGAGCACCCGGCCGCCGGCGAACACGCTCGGCGCGCCCTGGGTGTCCACGATCGCTGGGAGCGCAGAGGGGGCGGCCTGCTGCTGCAGTTCGGCCGGCACCGCGGGATCCACGGCGGAGTCCGGTGCCTTCTTCAGTCGGCTCGTGCCGGCGGCGATCAGCTTGTTGGCCATCAGAGGGTCACTCCCGATGCGGTGAGGATTCGGTCATAGGCATCCGCCAGGGCCTGGGCCTCCTTGCCGGAGGTTGCGGTGATCGGCACACAGGCGAACCGCGTCTGCTGGCGCACCGCATGCCGGGGAATCGCGAGATCGTCGCGGTACAGCTCCCCGTACGTCTCTGCCAGATACTCCCCTATGGCGTCCTTCAGAGTGCTCCGCCCGCCGGGGACGATAGAGGGGACGATGCCCACCACCCGAAGGTCCGGGTTCATGCCGAGATCCTTGACCAGCTTGATGGTCGCGAGGGCCTCCTTGGCGCCGATCCGGCCGTCCTCGTCGAGCGTCGCCGGGATGACGACGTCCGTCGCCGCGACGAGAGCCGAGGTGACGAGCTTGCCGCCGGCGCGCGGCGGCAGGTCCAGAATGCCGACCGACCCAGGCTTTATGGCGCCCTTCAGGGCGAGCCGCAGCCGGAACTCGAGCCCCACGGCGACGTTGTCCGTCTCACGGTTCGCCAGAGCGCGCTCCGCCGCGATCACCTGAACCCCCGGCCACGCGTCGGACGCCGGCGCGAACGCCTCGGCCGCCAGCCCGGTCTCGCCCTTCGGGTCGAGCGCGAGCAGGTCGTTCATCGTGAAGGCCGGTGCCTCCTCCTCGGAGATGCCCAGCTCGGAGGTAAACGTGCCCCGGGGATCGAGGTCCCCGGCGACCACATCCAACGCCCGCTTGCGGGCCGCAGCTGTCAGCCCGGCCGCCAGGGCGCTCTTGCCGACGCCGCCCTTCTCGCTGTAGACCGCGATCACTCTGCTCATGCCCGGCCCCTCTGACCGTCAAAAATCCGATACACGAGAGGCAGGCTATCTGGAGCGTCAGGCTATGCAGGGAACGGCATGCGGACCTTGACGCTCGGCGCAGGGCGTTGGCGCCCCGTGCTGCACCGAGATGACCGCAGTCGACTTGGCCTCGTAGCGATCGCGGTTTCGTCACGGCATGTACCACCAGCTTCGAACTGTCGGTGCGATGGCGTACGGTGCCGACGTGCAGAGCTCCGATTGGATAGCCCTCGGCTCAATTGCCGCAACCCTCGCTGTCGGCGGCGCCGCCGGCGCCCTCGCCGTCCGGGCGAACGGGCGTAGCCGGGATGCGAACTCGACTGCTGAGCGAGCCCTTCGGGTCGCCCGGGAAAGTGCTCTCGAAGCGAAGAAGACTCGGCTCGCCGCGAACGCGCCGAAGCTGTGGGTAGCGCCCGGAGAAGTCCTGTGGCCGCCGATCCAGATGGGGGTAGCGGCTGACGCTCCGGGGGCCCCGTGGCCGCAGGACAACGAGTTCCGTACCCCTGCGGACAGTCAGGTGCCCATCGGATTGAGGTACTCGTTCACAGTAAAGAACATCGGTCCCGAGACCATGATCACCGTGACTGGACGGTTCGCCGCGAATGACCCTCGCCACCAGTTGGCTTCTTTCGGTGCTGTGGAACTCGTCCTCGCCACCAACGATTCGGTCACGTTCGAGATGGAAGAGCACCGGCCGCTCTCGGACTGGATCTCGCAGTACAGGCAACGGTACGAGCAGTCCCAGGCCGGGGACGTGGAACTGATGGCCGGTGTCGGATACAACGACGGCCAGGACGAGGGCGTCATCGGGCATATCGCCATCAGGGTGGCATGCAATGGAATTGAGCCAGTTCCGGAACACGGAGAATCCTGGAGGTTCGCCAGCCAGGCCCGCATCACGGCGAGCTACGAGTGGCCACCCACCCGCGTCTCGGTCCTTCCCGCAGTTCAGAACTACTACCAGTCCAAGAGCGCCAACATGCCTCTTGAACTTCCGGAGGCTACCAATGGCTGAGGACCGACGACCGATCAACAACAGCGACTTCGAGCGGATCTATGCCGTTCTCCACGCGCTTCGGGCGAAGGCGTTCGAGGGTGATGAGGACCGCCCCGTGTGGGAGATCCTTCACGAACTACACGAAGAATATGTCGAAGGTCGGCCAGTCCCGCTGGATGACCTGATTGGAGACGAGGGTGCCAGCCGAGAGATCACGCACGCTCTGATCGTGCTGGAAGTCCTGAAACGTGGGGAGAACATGGTCCCGGCCGGACGTCCGATGGCCGTTGAGAGGCGGTGCGCGACCCCTGGCTGTCCCAACACCACCGTGGCAGCTCTGTGCTGGCACTGCGAGATACGGCAGGACGGCAACTTGTAGTACGGGCAGACGGCCTTCTTTCCCATCCGTCGACCGGCCGGTGCCTGCTGATGATGGCCAATCTTGCCCTACTGAAGCGCTGCCTTGACCGACGTAGGGAAGACGGCTTGGACCGATGTAGTCGCTCCTCCGCTGCGGACCATCGACAGCCTGATGCCGTTGACCCACCGAAGCTGTGACAACGACATCACGGCCTACGGCCCGTGTCCGATCAGGAAGCAGCGTTGTGGCGGCGGCTGGCGTGTTAGAGGCGTGCTGGAGCTGGTCGCGGGTCATGGCGGAGCGGCCG
Organism: Kitasatospora sp. NPDC059462; assembly: GCF_042749955.1. Lineage (NCBI taxonomy): Bacteria > Bacillati > Actinomycetota > Actinomycetes > Kitasatosporales > Streptomycetaceae > Kitasatospora > Kitasatospora sp. NPDC059462. The sequence goes on from NZ_JBHYUU010000048.1 coordinate 23,175, forward strand.
GGGATCTTGAGGTCGAGGGCGCGCTGGTAGAGCTCAGACCCGAGATCGTGCAGATCGTTCACTAGCGAATGGGGCCACACCGTCCGCAACACGCGAGCGGTGCGGCCTGCGGTGCTTACATGCCGTGACAAGGCCACGGCGACGTCGGCATGTTGACGTCGTCGGGCGGGGGTGAGTGCGGGCCGACGCCCTCGCACGTACTTGGCGCACCCTTTCTGAGCCCTCCGACAGCCGGGAGGCCGAGGACCGACGGCGTCGGCGTTCCCTGCATCTCGTTCGGGAACGCCTCGTGCCGGTAACGGCGGTAGGTCGGGTAGACGGTCACGCGGATCCCTTCGGGGTGGGACAGGCGCCAGTGGCTGTTCCGCTGGGGAACGGGTTCGACCGGACGTCCGGCGAGCACGATCTTCACGGAGTCGATGACCCCGAACTCGCTCGCGTCCATGCTCGTCAGGAACATGGTGCTGCTGCCGGGCTGCGTGTCCCCGTGCGCGGCGTGGCCGGCGGCCCAGTCGCCGATGGGGAGGCCGGCGGCCCACTCGAACAGGGCGCTCTCGCCGGGGCGCAGAACGTGTTCGCGGTGGAGGTAGGTCTCTCCCGGGATTCCGACGACCGGCGGGCAGGGAATCGTCACGCCGGGGATGAGCGGGCTCTGGCCTTCGATGAAGCGGCCTTCGCCTTTCAAGTGGACGCGGGTCGTGCTCTTGCCCTCGTTGGTGACGACGGCCCGCAGACGGAACCACATCAGCATGTGCTCGTTCTCGGGGAAGACGAACTCGCCCCTGGCCTCCTCGGAGCTGTGGAGCGACATGCTGTCGAGCATCCGGCGGTCGCTGCCGAGGGGCATGCCGCTGCGGCCGCGGTCGATGAACGGGGGCCAGGGCGCCTGCTCGGGGAGGACCGTCAGACGTGGGGCCAGGGCGTCGATCCTCGCCCTCACGGACTCGGCGACCGTGGCCTGCGCGGCGTCGGCCGCGCGGACGGCGGCCTCGGTCGATTGCTGTCCGAGGCGTAGCTGGTGCGCGAGGGCTTTCAGCTGCCATCCGCCGAAGCCGACCAGGAGCAGGGTGGCTATGGATGCGAGGGCCGTCCCGAGATCGGCCCAGTTCTCAAGGGTCACGGCCGTCACTCTGGCACAGCCGCGCAGAACTATAAACGTCCCGGCCGCCGGCACCGGGACGGGACCCTTCCTCGTGCATTATCGCCTGCGGAATTCGCGGGGCCAGGATGAGGTCAAGCCCTCGGCCGTACTCGTCACCCGCGGGCAGGCTGCTGTCGGAAGGCCTGCCCGCACCTCGAAGGGGCGATCCGCCGCTTCGAGAGAGAGGCCGTCCGATGACCCTCCACGCCCTCCTGCAGTTCCTCACCGAGGCCGCCGCCGACCCCACCGGTCCGCAGGCCCGCCAGCTCGCCAGCCTCGCCTTCCACGCGTACCGGCTAGCCCGGGCCGGTGTCGGCGCCGTCCGGTTCCTGCGCGATCTGCGCCGCCGGTCGGGCGCCAGGGCCGACTCACGCGAGTAGGACCCTGCTGAGCGTCGGCGCCCGCTGAGGGAGCGCCGGAGGGGCTGCTCCTCTGGAAGAGGAGCGGACACGCCGCTGCGAAGGAATCTCGGGCCGGGATGCCACCGGCATTCCGGCGTCTCCTTCACGAACCGGCGCCGGGCCGCTGATCCGGTGGCTACCCGGTTCGCGCAGGCCCACCGGGTTCCTCGGTACCTGCGGCCTTCTCGGACTCGGCCGCAGCGGCCCTGGTGGCCGGGGGCTTGGCGGTGCTGGTGCTCTTCACTGCTTCGCTGGTCTTCGGGTGCTGCGCCTGGGCATCGGCGAGGGCGCGTTCCAGCAGGGCCATGAGGTCCGCGGCGGTGCCGCCAGGTGGCAGGACACGCGAGTCGGGAGCGTGCGGGGGCTCGAGGCCAGCGAGGCGGGCTTCAACGACCTGCTCCAGGGCGTGGGCGTACTCGTCGTGCTCGGCCTCGATCCGGAGGTCCTCGGTGATGGCGTCCATGAGGGTCCGGGCGAGCTGTACTTCCTTGGGTCGCGGCTGGACGTCCTGCGGGGCGATGCCGGCGGGGTCACGGATCTCGTCCGGCCAGAGCAGGGTCTGCAGCACGATGACGTTCTCGCGCACCCGCAGGACGGCCAGGCACTCGCGGGTCCGGATCGCCACCCGGGCGACGGCGACCTGCCCGGCCTCCAGCATGGCCTGGCGCAGCAGCGCGTACGGGCGGGCGCCGGCCGGACTGGACGGCCCCAGGTAGTAGGCCTTGTCGTAGTTGACCGGATCCACCCGGTCCGCGTCGAGGAAGCCCAGGACCCGGATCTCCTTGGCGGTGGCGAGCGGGAGGTCGGCGAGGTCGTCATGCGTCAGGACGACCATGCGCCCGTCCGGGGCCTCGTATCCGCGGGCCACGTCCTCGAACGGCACCTCCGCCTCGTCCAGCTCGCAGACGCGCTTCTGCCGGATCCTGCCGCCGTCGACGGCGTGGACCTGGTGCAGCGGCACCGTGTGCCGCCCGGTCGCCGCGTAGACGGTCACCGGGATCGACACCAGCGAGAAGCTGACGGTCATCTTGGCGATCGCGTTCGGCATCGCACGCCTCCTCCCCTTCCATGCTGCACCTGCCTTCTGAGATCGGGACGCCCTCGCCACCAAGGTGTGCCGAAGCGCGGTAGGTATCACCGATGACGTCCGCCGCCCTGCTGCTCCAAGTAAACGAAGCACTGCATGTGTCACCAGATCGGCGCGTTTGTTGTCACCTACATCACCGCAAGCACGGAACTTGTCACCGGCCTGGTGTCGGTGATGGGTGAAGACTGATCACTGGTAGGCGCCCCGCTGGTCCTTCGATGACGGCCAGCCCTGGAGACGGCGACTCGCAGGACTCTCCCGACGTCGGGCTGGGAGGGTGTCGGGTCGGCGGCACTGGGACAACGGAGATTCAGGGGCGTCCAGGTCCGTAGGAGAGCACGGGCCCGCACCAGCAGACCTCGTTCCGGCGAGACCACGCAGGTCATTGACGTCCACCTGGCCAAAGCCTTTGACGGGCTGTCCCGGCCTACGGCGGCGTGTGTGACCCGTACGGTGCGTGTATGTGCCGGCGGGTCAAACGTCGCAGAGGTGCCACGGCAAATCGGAGTCGGGCAGGTAGACCGCCGCGTCTTCGAATGTAAGGCCTTCGCCGACGGTCTTGCAGATGATTCCGATCGCGGTTTCCGGTGCGGCATAGGGCCATAGTCGCGCGGTGTTGTCCGCCCCGCCCGTGGCGAGGCCGCGGCCGTCGGGACTGAACGCCACGGACAGCACGTCGCCGCTGTGGCCGGCGAGGGTGGTGAGGACCGAGCCCGTGGCGACGTCCAACAAGCGCGCTGTGCTGTCCGCGCCGACGGCGGCGAGGGTGCGTCCGTCGGGGCTGAAAGCCACCGCCCTCACGGGGGTGATCGCCTTGAGGAGGGTGCGGGAAATGGTGTGGGTGGCCAGGTCCCACAACTGCACGGTGTTAACACTGACAGTGGCGAGGCTGCGGCCGTCGGGGCTGAACGCCATGTAATTCACACCGCCCGGTTGGATGGCCATGGAGGTGGAGGTGCCGGTGGTCACGTTCCATAGCCGGATGGTGCCGGCGTGTTCAGCGGCGGCGAGGGTGTGTCCGTCGGGGCTGAACGCCACCGAGTCCAGGATTTCGTCGTTGCCAGGGAGGGCGGTGGCGGCGGTGCGGGTGGCGACGTTCCACAGCTCCACGAGGTCGTAGAAGCCGTTGGTGGCGAGGGTGCGCCCGTCGGGGCTGAACGCCATCGAGACCACGGGGCTCTTACTGGTGAGCTTGGCAGTAAGGGAGCCGCTGGTCACGTCCCAAAGCCGGATGATTCGGTTGAATTCGATGGCGGTGGCGAGGGTGCGTCCGTCGGGGCTGAACGCCATCGAGTACCTGCTGAAGCCGAAACGGTACATTTTCTCCTTGGCGGGGTCGGGGGGGCCGTCATCCAGAATTCGGGCATCCAGAATTCTGAGAGTGGTGCGTGTGGTCATGTCCCACAGGCGTGTCGTGCCGTCGCGTCCGGCGGTGGCGAGGGTGCGTCCGTCGGGGCTGAACGCCACAGATTCCACGGCACTGGCGTGGCCTGTGAGCGTGGTGACGGTGGGGCGGGTGACCGCGTCCCACAGGCGTGCCGAGCGGTCTTGGCCGGTTGTGGCCAGGGTACGTCCGTCGGGACTGAACGCCACAGATTCCACGGCATCTTTGTGGCCGGCGAGGGTGGTGATGGTGGTGCGTGTGGTCATGTCCCACAGGCGTGCCGTGCCGTCGAGTCCGGCGGTGGCGAGGGTGTGTCCGTCGGGGCTGAACGCCACCGAGTTCACGGCACTGGCGTGGCCTGTGAGCATGATGGGGGCGGGGACGTTGGCGGGAGCGGTCACGTCCCACAGTCGTACAGTGTTGTCGCTGCCGGCACTGGCGAGCGTGTGCCCATCAGGACTGAACGCCACCGAGTTCACCCTGTCGGTGTGGCCGGTGAGCGTGGTGGGGGCGGGGACGTTGGCGGGAGCGGTCACGTCCCACAGCCGCACGACATTGTCGGCTTTTTTGGCAGCATCGGCATCGCGGCTGTAAGCAGTGGCGAGGGTGCGTCCGTCGGGACTGAACGCCACCGACGTCACGACGCCGGTGTAGCCAGTAAGGGTGCTGGGGGCGGGGACGTTGGCGGGGGTGGTCACGTTCCACAGTCGTACAGTGTTGTCGTTGCTGGCACTGGCGAGCATGTGCCCATCAGGACTGAACGCCACCGAGTTCACCCTGTCGGTGTGGCCGGTGAGCGTGGTGGGGGCGGGGACGTTGGCGGGAGCGGTCACGTCC
>NZ_JBHYUU010000048.1:28124-47023 GCF_042749955.1 Kitasatospora sp. NPDC059462
CACAGCCGCACGACATTGTCGTTAGTGAGGCTGTGGGCGGTGGCGAGGGTATGTCCGTCAGGGCTGAACGCCACCGACGTCACCTCGCCCGCGTAGTCGGGGAGACTAGCGACAATCCGCCCGGTGGCCACGTCCCACAGGTTTGCCCTTCCCCTGCGATCCTTGCCGGTGTTATCGCCGCCGGTGGCGAGGGTATGCCCATCGGGACTGAACGCCACCGAGTACCCGGCGAAGTTGCCGCCCTTGGTGAGGCGGTTGCGCAAAGGAAGGTTCGCGGCGGCGCTCAGGCTGGCGACGGCTTCCAAAGTCGGGCTCGTGCGGTAGGCGGCGACCGCAAGGAGAGACGCGAGATCGGGGTCGGCACCGATCACAGCGGCGGACTGAGCGGCGAGCTGCCGGGACTGGGCGACCTGCTGGCGGGACTGAGCGACGTGCTGGGCCCCGACCGCGGTCTGCCGCTCCCAGACGGCAAGACCTGCGGCGATCATGGCGACCACGAGGAAGATCGCGAGGAAGGTGATGGTAAGCCTGCTGCGTCGGGCGGCCGTCTGTTGGCGGTGGTGGCCGTCGTCGACGAAGGCTCTGAGGTCGGCCGGCAGGCGGCGGCGGCGCATCCAGTCGAGGCCTTCCGCAAGGTCGGTTCCGCCGAGAAGGCCCCGGGGGTCGCGCTGTTGCTGCCAGCGCGCGTGCTGCACGCGCGTGCGGTGGAGCCATTCGTGGAACCGGGCGTCCTGCTCGACCCACCCGCGCAGGGTCTCCCAGTCGCGGATGAGCGCGTCGTGGATCAGCTCGGCCACCGGGATCCCCTCGCCGCCGCCGGGCTGTGCGGGCTCGTGCAGGCGATCGGTGGTGACGATGCGGTGGCGGGCGAGGACGGTCAGGACCTCGTCGACGGCCCGCAGCGCCTCGGGTGTGCTGTCATCGGCGGCCAGGTCGCGCAGTTCGTCGAGCGGGAGCTGCTGGCGCACCGCCGGGATCCGCAGGGCCTCGTCGGCGGGACGGACCAGGGCGGTCAGGACCCTGTGGGCGATCGGCTTCTGCCGTTCGTCGAGTTCACGCAGGGCGCTGTCGCACCAGTCGGCCAGGGCGCCGGTCACGGCGCCGTGGCGGCGGTAGGCGTCGTGGGTGAGACGCCCGTCGTACTGCGAGCGCAGCCTCCACAGTTGGTGGAGCGCGACTTCCAGCAGCGGCAGCACGGTGACCGGCGCTTCGTCGGCCGGTGCCAGGTGGGGATTCAGGGCCATCACGTCGGCGACGATGCGCTGCGCCAGTCCGTCCTCGAAGCTCACCTCCAGGTCGCGGGCGGGGCCGGTGACGATCGCGTCCAGTTCCGCGCCGGTCAGCGTGGCGGGCACGTTGAGCACACCCCGCGCGTGCAGTGCGGTGTGCAGCAGATCGGGGGCCAGGGCGGACAGGCGGGAGTAGAAGTCGTCGCGCATCACGAGGACCACGCTGATGGCGATGTGCGAGTCGATCGCCCGGGTGATCCGTTGGAGCGCCTCCAGGGCCTGCGGTCGGTGGTCAGGGGCGAGGAGTTCCTCGAACTGGTCGATGACCAGCACGGTGCGTTGGTGGGCCGGGCCGGTGGGCGGCGGGGCGGCGGCGGGCCGGTCGGTCCCCGTGGGGTCGGCATCGGCCAGGCCGGCCTGTACGAGTCCGGCCGGCAGGCCCGGACCCGGGCGGGTGAGGACCTGGCGCCAGCGGTCGCTTCCCGGCAGCCGGCCCTCGGCCAGCGCGGGCAGCACCCCGGCCTGGATCAGGGAGGACTTGCCGGAGCCGGAGGGGCCGAGAAGCAGCACGACCCGACGCCTCCCGGCGAGGCCCGCCAGGACCTGGCGCACGGCGTTCTCGCGGCCCCGGAACCAGCGGGCGTGTTCGGCGGTGAAGGGCTCCAGGGCCCGATACGGCTGCACATCCTGTTCGCCGAGAGTGGGCCACACCTCGCGCAGGACGGCGGTCGGGGTGGCGTAGGCGATGCCCTGGCCCCGGGTGTAGGAGTCGGGGGCGGTGATCGCGGTGAGCATGCCGACGACCAGGCCGGTCACCTCGTCCAGGACCGGCCCGCCGCTGAAGCCGAGGGTCAGGTCGTTGGCTTCGGTCAGCTGCAGCAGCTCACCGCTGCTGTCGACCCCGGGCAGCAGTTCGCCGGCCGTGGCGAACCCGTAGCTCCCGCCGGGCGGGGCCTGCCGGGGAAACCCGAACGAGCGAACCCGGTGCCCGCGGGTGCCCGCCGCCGACCCCAACACCAGCGGGGCCCCCGCCGGACGGTCCAGGCGTACCAGGGCGACGTCCTGCTCCTGCGGCTCGCGCCACCCGTTCTCCAGTGCCCTGCCGGTGACCGCCGGGGCCCCGGGCGCGTGCGGGAAGACCAGCTCCACCACGTCCCCGGGGCCGTACCCGCCGTCCGCCAGGACGTGCGCGCAGGTCACCAGCACATCCCCGGCCACCAGGAACCCCGCCCCCACCACCGCCCCGGCCCCGTCACGGACCTGGGCGACGGATGCCGTCAGGCCCGGCCGGCCACCGCCACCCGCGGCGCTCACCGGGTCAGGCCGACACGGTGCCGGTCGGCGCCGCGCCCGACTCGTCGCCGCGCCACACCATCCTCACCGTCAGATGACAGTTCGCCGCCGTCCTGGTGATCACCACCCCGGCCTCCGTCGCGAGATCGACACCGAACTCGACCTCCACCTCCGCCGGCCCCGCGTCCCGCAACCGGCGCAGCACGGTGCGCGCCAGATCCGTCACCGGCTCCAGGGCCGTACTCAATCCCGTCGGCAAGTCCCGGATCGCCTCCCCGAGCCGACCGGCCTTCACCGGCCCCACCTCAGGATCGGCCGCTTCGATGAGGATCGAGCCCCCGCCCTCCAACGGCACCCGAGCCAACCACTGCCCCACGTCGCGCCTCCTCCTGCTGCCGCCCCCTGGCGATCGCACCGACACCGTACTCCCGCAGACACACCGAAATCTGGCCAACCGCCCAATCGTTCCGGCGTCTGCACAAGCCAAGGCGACGGTTCGGGAACGGCTATGGCGGACCGTCGCTCGCCGACCCGGCGGTGCTCAGCACCCAAACCCCCTGCCAGCCATGAACCGTACGGGGCAAGCCGACGCTGCCTCCGGCCGTCGGCCAACCGCCGTGGCGGTGGCCTCCGAGACGATCTCGGTGACAGTTAGCGTGCAAAGGTGACGTCTATCGCGCTTCGGCACACAAGGGCGTGACCTGCGATGGAGCGGCCTCCCGAGCAGGCAATCGAACATTCGAGCGATAATCTGGAGGTGTGACCGCAGCCGTTCCCTTCTCCCGCCCCGTGCGCTCCGAGCCAACACCGGGCGATGCCGAGCGTGCGCCGCGGGAGCTGATGACCCTGCCCGGCTACTACCGCGATGTGCGCCGGTGGAGGCTGGTGGAGATCCGGATCGGCGGCGCATGGCTGCCAGGGATGCTCACGGTGTGGCGGCGCCCGCCCGGCGCCGCCATGTGGGTGGTCCACGTGCGCTGGGCCGAGGACGGCCCGGCGGCCGGCGGGCAGGGCTGGGGCTGGTTCCTGTTCGACTCCGAGCGGATCCGCCCGCTGCCCGAGCCGACCGCCGCGCCGCCGGCCGCAGCCCCGTACTTCGGCCGGTGGAGGGACGCGGTCGCCGTGCCGGGCGAACTGGCGGGCGCACCCGATCCGGACGGCGCCGACGGGTGCTGGCGCCTGGCCTGGCTACGCGCCGGAGGGCTGTGGCGCTCGACCCTGGTGACGGCCCGCCGCCGCCCGGGCCCAGGTCTGCCGTGGATCGCGCACGCCCGCTGGGGCGAGGACAAGCATGCGGCCTGGGTGATCGCCGACCCTGTCGTCCTCCGTCCCCTGCCCGAGGCCACCGACCCGGCGCCGGCCGGGCACCCGACCGGCGCGCAGGCAACAGCGGAGCGGGCGGGCGGCGCGTGAAGGCCCCGGCCGCCACCGACATCCGGCACGGCGTCGACCGCCAGGCACGGCTCGCCAGCCTGCTGGAGGCGACATCACCGGCGACCCGGGCCCGCGAGGCCCAGGCCGCGACGCTGCCAGTGCTCGCCCCGCTCGCCGGCCTGCTGCCCCACGGCGGCCTGGCGAAGGGCACCATCACCGAGGCCACCGACATGAGCCTGCTGCTCGCGCTCGCCGCCGGTCCGGCGACCGCCGACCCGCACGCCTGGACCGCCGCCGTCGGCCTGCCCGACCTCGGCCTCGCCGCGGCCGCCGGCTACGGCCTCGACCTGCGCCGCCTCATCGTCGCCGACCACCCCGGCGAGCACACCGCCGAGGTCATCACCGCGCTCGCCGCCGCCTGCCCCGTCGTCCTCGCCGCCACCCCCACCGGCCTGCCGCCGCGCGCCCTGGACCGCCTCGCCGCCCGCCTGCGCCGCACCGGCACCGTCCTGATCACCCCCGGCCCCTGGCCTGGCGCCCACCTGCGCCTGGAGGTCTCCGCGTCCCGGTGGTCCGGCCTCGGGGACGGGTTCGGTCAGCTCACCGGTCGTCGGGCCAAGGTCCGCGCGACCGGGCGCGGCGGCGCGCACCGCCCCCGCGCCGCCGAACTGTGGCTGCCCGCCGGGGACGGCACCGTCACAACCGCCGCGCCCGGGACCGTCGTCGGCGGGGAGAAGCCGGACGTCGTTGTCGCCTTCGGGTAGCGGTAGGGGGACCCGCCGCACGGCTGGCGGCCGCCGCCCTGGGGGTGTGGCGGCCGCCCCAGTTCGGTGTCGGTGGTGCCGGTCTACGGCCTACTGGGTGTGGGTGTCGGGTTGGGGGGGTCAGCGGGCGAGGGTGATGGTCAGGGGCTCGTTGGGGCAGGTGGCGCCCAGGTCGCGCAGGACGGTCTTCTCCTTGGTGTCGACGCTCTGGCGCCAGCGGGTCTTGGAGACGGTCCAGCGGGTGAGGTAGTCGCACGTCTCCTCCTCGATCGGGCGCCACTCGGCGATGTCCTTGTCGCTCTTGCTGCGGTTCGAGCGGGCGGTGACGGCGACCAGGTCGCGGGGCTCGTCCAGGTCGTTGGCGTAGGCCTGGCGCTCGGCCGCGCTCCAGGCCGAGGCCCCGCTGTCCCAGGCCTCGGCGAGCGGCACCACGTGGTCGACATCGAGGGCGGAGGCGTCGGTGACCACCACGCCGTCGTAGATCGAGTACCAGGCCCCGCCGGTCAGCGAGCAGCCGGGGCCGATCTGCGGCGCCTCGACGGCTTCGCGCAGGATGACCTCCTTCCTGGCATTGCAGCCGTCCTTGTCCGCGTCGATCCAGTGCCTGAAGGCGGTCCGGACGTAGCCGGTGCGGTCCTCGTCGGCGACGGGCAGCGCCTCGATCGCCTCCAGCAGGGGCACGGTCAGCGTCTCGCCAGCGCGGTGTGCGGCGGTGGGGGCGGGGGCGGCCTGGGCCGGGACGGTGAGCAGGGCGAGGGCGGTGGCGGTCAGCGCGGTGGCGCAGCGGCGCCGCCAGTTCGTGGTGATCATGGTCTACGGCTAGCAGCCGGCTGCGGGGCGGTGGTGGTCCGTCGCCCGGCGGGCGGCGTGCCGCGGCCCGAAGGTTGACGAGCAGATTTTCGGCCCGGATGAGCGGCTGCCGCGGGGCCGGGTCCGTCCGCCGGCCGGGGAGGTGGCCGGGGCGGCGGCGGGCGATCAGGGTCCCGTGCGCGGCGGGGACGAGCTGCCGGCCGGCGATCGACTCGGTCAGGAAGTCGGAGCACGGAGAAGTGATGCCGCTCACAATCGCTACGCTTCGTGCTTAGTTGAATGCGGAAAGGGATGTCCGACTGGCCTGTCCGGGGCTGGAGTTGATGCGCCCCTTCGAATCGCCCATCACTGTGGGTTTCTATTTGTGATCTTAGGGTGAGATTGCTGTGGGGCCGTATGCGTGAACGGGCAGGGTCATTTGGTTGTGTGGGGGTAGACCACAACGTTGCCTCGGCGTGCAGGACCTGACGCCGTATCCGACCGAAAGAGTCAGATGGACGTCCACCATGACACGGCCGCCGCCCTCGGGTGGCCTGTCCGCACCCGCGACCGCCGACGACCGGCACCCGGCGCCGCGGACGCCGCGGCGCTGTCCCGAGCGGGAGCGGCCCGATGAACGACGACACCTTCACCGGCAACGGGATAGGCCCCGCCGTGCACGAGCCCGTCGACCTCCCGCTCGACTTCGAGGCCTACTTCCTCGTCAAGAACAAGGGCTTCCGCCGCTACGCCGCCGAGATGCTCGGCGACCAGGCGGTCGGCGACGAGGTGGTGCGCGAGGTCTTCACCCACCTCGCCCTGAACTGGGACCAGGTCCTCGCCGGCCCCGACTTCGAAGCCCACACCTGGGACGTCCTCACCGGCGCCGTCATGTACCGGGTCCACCGCCTGCGGCGGGAGAACGAACTCGCCGCCCGCCTGCGCCAGGCCCGCCGCACGCTCGACCAGATGCACCAGGCCCTCGCCCGCGTCGAAGGCGGCGCCGGCCTCTACGCCGCCCTCGCCGACCTGCCCGCCCGCCAGTGCGACACCTTCATCCTGCGCACCACCATGGGCTACACCGCCGAGTACACCGCCCAGATCCTCGGCATCCACCCCCGCACCGTCGACTACCACCACCGCCGCGCGCTCACCGGCCTCGAACGCCTGCTCACCGACCGCCACGTCCTGCGCCGCACCGCCGCCGTCCCCGGCCCCCGCCGCGAAGGAGCCGACCGATGAACCCCGAACACCTCCTCCACGACCTCATCCCCACCCCCACCGCACCCGCAGGCACCGAGCCGGACGACACCTTCGACGTCCCCGCCGAGCTGCGCCGCATCTCCGCCGACGTCGCCCGGATCCGCCGCGGCCAGCAGCCGCCGCCGGGCTGGTGGGCCGAGCAGCAGCAGGCCCGGCAGTGCCTGGAGGCGGTGGTCGCCACCGAGCTCAGCACCACGCCCCTCGCCCGGATCGCCGACCTGGCCGCGCTCGCCGACCTCGCGGACCTGGTCGAGCAGCCGGCCGCCGCGGGCTCCGGGCGCCGGCGCCCGCGCCACCGGGGCCGGGTCGAGGACATCACCCAGGAGATCGAGGGCTTCCGCCTCTTCGGCTGCGTCCTCTACCTGGCTGGGCACCCGGTCAGCGCGGAGTTCTGGTGGAAGATCGGCGCCGGCGCCCGCGACCGCATCTCCGCCTGGTGCCTGTACCTCCACCACCTCGGCCGCGGGGAGATCGGCGAGGCCCGGTTGTGGTTCGAGCAGTCCGTCCAGGCCGCCGAAGGCCTCGCCCCCGGCGTCCCCGCCCCCGCGGTCCCCACGATGCCCGACTACTTCCGCACCGCCCCCATCGCCATGGACACCCGCACCGCCGCGGCCGCCGCCCCCGTCGGCGCGCTCGCCCGCGAGGTCGACCGGCTGGTGATGCACACCGGCGACGACACCGACGGCCTGGTCTCCTGCCCCGACCGCCGCCTGGCCGACCGCCTCGAGGAGTACGCCGGCCTGAGCTGACAACCCCGCTGGTCCGGCACGCCCCCGCGCCGGACCAGCCCGGAGCCGACCAATATCAGGACCGATTTTCGGCGCCTGATCCTGAGGGAAGCCCCAGGCCGTACAGGTTTCTCGCGCCCGGGTCCTGTCCAGTGGACTCCGCGCGCCTCGAAGGGGTGAAGGACGACTCCTCTCCCGAAGGAGGGCGCGATGACGCCCGTGCTCCAGTTCCTCGCCGAAGCCCTCACCGACCCGGCCGGCCCCCAGGCTGACTACCTCGCCGCCCTCGTCCGCAACCTTGGCCTCATCGCCACCGGCGCGGCGAACACCGTCCTCGCCGTCCGCGCGCTGCGCGACCGCGGGACCCGGAAGGGCGGGCCCCGCTGCGGTTCGGACCCGGTTCCGCCGGAGGCCGACGCGGAGTAGGCGCGGCGCGCGAAGGTGGGGCCCGGCGACCGGGAAGGATCGCCGGGCCCCACCGTGGTGGGCCGGTCAGTTGCCGTGGGGGTGTGCGGGAGCGGGGATGGTGGCCTCGCAGTCCCAGCAGCGGACGGTGGTGCGCGGTGTCCGGAAGCGGGCGCCGGACATTCCGGCGGAGCCGTCGACGCGGCCTGAGCCGCAGCGTGGGCAGTAGTAGGGCGCGAACGTGCTGTCGCAGCGGAGGCAGGTGTGGGTGCGGCGTCCGTCCGGCTTGCGGAGTTTGCGCACATCGGCCGAACCGCAGGCCGAACAGTGAATGAGTGCGGTGTACATATTTTTCCTCCATGCACCCCCGCGCACATGGTCATTCTACGGCACATGCTGACGGGGCGTCGCCCACGCGCATCGGGCCGCCCGGTACGGCGCAGGGCTGGACCACGTGGAGGCTCCGGCGATGCCGCGCAGGACGGCGTCGGTGTGCTCCCGTTCGCGGCGCTCCCGGGTGGCCCAGTCGCGCATCTGCTGGACCGCGTCTGGGTCGGCGGCGGTGTCGGGGTCCATGACGGTCATGGAGCCGTTGCCGAGGTCGACGATGTGCTGCTCCATCGTGCCGGTGGCGACGATGCCCAGGACGGCGAGGAGCTCCTGTTTGACCTCTCGGGTGAGGTGGACCTGGTCGTCGTCGTCGAGGTCGATGCGGCCGTCGCCGGTGGGTGAGGCGAGGCCGGCGACGGTGCCGGTGAGGAGCCGGCCGAGGATCCGGAACTGGTCGGGGTCCATGCGGGCCTGCAAGGTGTCGAGGTAGAGGCGGACCTGGTCGGCCCGGCTGGGGCCTGCTTCGTCGTCCATCGGCTCATCCTGGCAGCCGCCTGGGTCGTTGCCCAGATCCTGCCGGCGGGCGGGACGGGGACGGCAGCGCCCGTCTATCCGGACGCAGGGGCCTGCTCGCGCCGGTAGGGGCCGGCGGGGCGGCGCTGATCGCTCAGGGACCGCTGGAGGGGGCTGCCGGGGCGGGTGAAGACCACCTCGTCGCAATGGGCGAACTGGCGGTTGTTCAGCCCACGGACCATCCGCGCGGGGGCTTGGAGGTACCCAGACTCGCTGCCGATCGCGGCGACGTGCCTGGGTCCGATCGGCAGGAACAGGCAGTTGGCCTGCGCCAGCGGGACCCCGGACTCGTCGGGCACGTCCCCGCGGTGGAGGTGCCGCACGGTGAGGGTGGCCGCGTCGCTGATCAGGAACTCGTCCTGCGGCCGCTGCGGGGTGATGATCTGCACCGACCCGGTGGACACCCAGCTGCGGGTGAACGCGAACAGCTGCTCCGCAGCCACGCGGAACAGCTGGTCGTCGTCGGGCAGGTCGCCGGTGTGCCCGAGACGGGCGAACGCCAGGTCCAGCTCGGGGCGGTGCTGCTCGAGCCAGTGCCGGAAGTGGCGGTGCTGGCGGTTGGTCCGGACGTGGTGCAGCGCCACCAGGTCGGCGACGGCCTCCACCAGGTCGGGGTGGTGGAACACGATCCCGGCCGCGATCGCCGCCCGAATTTTGGGGATCCTTCGCTCGGTCCTTTCCCACAGCTGTTCCAGGGAGCCCGAGCCGAATACCACCCAGTCGGTCCTGAAACCCACGTTGCGGGCGCCTTGCAGGCTGAGCTGGTGGACGGATCCGTCCTCGCCGATCCGGAACGGCTGGAGGGAGCGCCGAGTGCCCCTCGGCTCCTGGACGGCCCAGCCGTCCAGGAGCACCCGGGCGACCATGTGCTGCCGGTGGACGGGGTTGGCGGCGATGGCCTTCAGCTCGGCGATGCGCCGCAGGAACTCGGCGGCCACGCGATCGGCATCGAAGTGGAAGGCCGCCGAGTCTCCGGCGGCGGACGGGTCACGCGGGGGAGGGACTACCTCTGGCATGTCCACAGAATGCCATTTCTGACAGGTTGGCAGGAAATGGATTAGATCGGCCCACCCTCGCCCTGTACACCGAACGGGTGAGGCCTGTCCGAGGCGCCTGCGACCGTGGCGGAGGGGGAGTGGATCCCGTCCTGGAGGCAGCGTGGACTACCGGAAGATGTCAGCCGAGGCGAAGGCCACGTTCCTGGCGAAGCACCCGCGGTGCGGGTTGTGCGCCAGGCCGTCAGTGCAGATCGACCACGACCACGTCTCGCACGAGGTGCGCGGTGCGCTGTGCCGGCGCTGCAACTCCCGGCTCGGCTCGCTGGAGGTGGCGCTGCGCCTGCCGTCGGGGACGTTCCAGAGCCTGGCGGGGGACCTGCACCGGGCGCTGTGGCGCGCCGGGGCCGTGGAGCTGGAGAAGTACGCCGAGGACTTCGCCTATCTCGGGCTGATGGCCGAGGAGTACGAGCGGCGGCTGCGGGCGGTGCAGGAGCGGCTGGTGCTGCCGTACGTGTACTGGGCGCCGGTGACGCGGGAGGCGGCGATCCGCACGCGGGAGTGGACGAAGATCGGGCCGCTGTGCGACGACGAGGAGGCCGAGCGGCACCGGACGCGGCTGGTGGCCGGGCCTGCGCCGCGGTGGGTGTGGGTGACGCGCGAGCCCGACGACGGGGTCAACAGCCCCGTGCCCCGCGCCCTGGTCGTGGTCGCCGATTCCACCGAGGGAGCCCGGGAGCTCCACCAGCGGCTGCGCGGCCCCGTCGACATGAGCCGCCGTGAGGCCAGGGACCGTGCCTTCGCCGAGTTGGTGGTGCCGGTGCTGCTGAGCCGGCCGCTGACAGCGGAGCAGTTTCGCGGCGCGCACTGGCTCGAGCGCGAGGAGCTGCCGACGACGGAGAAAGAGCTGCGGGAGCTGTTGCTGCGCTACGGCTACATGGCCGGCTGGCTCGACCTGGCGGTACGGATCGTGCTCGAGGACCTCGCGGGGGCACTGCCGTCTGCGGCGTGGGCGGTGCCGAGCCGGGCGCGGTGGCACTGGCTGGAGCTGTTCGCGCACTGGCGGGATCAGCGAGCGCCAATCTGAAAACCATATTCAGCAAGGGTTAAATTAATGGGTCAATGAAACTGGGTAATCGAGGTGGCTAATGATGTGTTAGGTTGGTCCTGGAGGTGAGGCTTCATGCCCACGCAGGACGAACTCTTCGCGGCGGTGGACGCGCTGCTGGCCGGGGAGGAGCCCGGGCCGCAGCTACCGGAGCCGGCCGAGCGTGCGCGCCTTCGGGAGGCCGCCGGGGTGACCCAGGCGCAGCTGGCGAAGGTGCTGCAGTCGACGGTGCAGACGGTGAAGAACTACGAGAACGGCCGTTCGGCGCCCCGGCCGCCGCGCCTGGAGGCGTACGTCAGGCTGTTGGAGGGCTGGGCGGCGAAGTACCCGGCCCCGGAGAGCGTCCCGGCCTCCTCGACGGTCGACCAGGTGCCGGCCGCGTTCGCCCCGGCGCCTGCCCCGGCGCCGGTGGAGAGCGCGCCGGAGCCGGCTGCCGACGCGGCCGACGCGGTGGTGGAGACCGCCGGGGACGTCCCGCAGGCGCCGTCCGTCCCGGCGTCCCGGCCCGCCGCGGCGCGCCCGGGCGGGCCGGTGCTGCGCCGTGCGGCGCGGCCGGCGCCGTACTTCGACGGGCAGTTCCCGAACGGGCCGCTCGTGGTGCTGGACGGCGACGGCACCGCCTACGGGGTCGGCGGCCTGCTGCTGGAGTGCCCGGCGACGACGCTGGCGCAGCTGGTGACCTGGGCGCTGACGGAGTCGGGTCTGGGTACGGCGCGGCTGCACCGTAACGGTCGGGACGGCGACCCGCTGGTCGTGCTGACCGCCGATGCGGCCGAGAAGTTCGGGCTGCCGGCCACGTTGGACGACGACCCGGCGACCCGGCGCTCGCAGCGGCTGCCGGAGGACCACAAGGTGGTCAAGGCGCTGGCGCGCTCGAAGTGGCAGCTCACCCGGCGCGGGTTCGGTCCGTGGGCGCGGATCTACCGGCCGGTCAAGGACGGGCGCCGGCAGTGTGTGCAGCTCGCGATCCTGCCGTGGCGGGCCCTGGACACCCGGGCCTGGGGCGCGGCCGCGGACCTTCCGGCCCCGGACCTGGCCCGCGTCCTCGGGATCTACGCCCAGCGGGTCATCACCCCGCGCGGTTCCACCGCCACCTGCGGCCTGGAGCTGATGACCGCGCTGCGCCCGCCGACGAGGGCGGTGCGCGACGAGGCGACGGGCGGGTGGGTGTCCGCGCCGAACCCGGGCGCGCTGACCGAGGTCTACGAGGCTGCGCCGCCGGAGGTGCTGACTGAGCACCCGGCCGCGCAGGGCTGGACGGGCGGGTTCCTGGACGAGGAGTCGTACCAGTGGATCCGCCCGGTCGAGACGCTCTCCGAGGCCGAGATGATCGAGCCGTTCGCGGTGGGCATCGACATCAACACCGCCTACCTCGCCGCCGCCGCCCGGCTCTCCGTCGGCCTGTCCGGCCCCGTCCACGTCCAGCGGCCGGTCTTCGACAAGAAGGTCCCGGGTTCCTGGTTCGTCGACCTCTCCCACGTCCCGGCCGACCCGCGTCTGCCCTCCCCGTTCACCTCGACCGGCAAGCCGCCGACGGGGCCGGCCTGGTACACCACCGCCACGGTCGCGTACGCGGTCGAGCTCGGTCACGACGTCGCTCCGGTCGAGGCCTACCTGCGGGAGAAGGCCGGCGCGTACCTGGACCCGTGGCACGACCGCCTGCGCGAGGCCTACGTGACCACGATGGCCGAGGCCGGCATCCCCGTCGACAAGGACGCCGACGAGCGCCAGTTCCTCGCCGCGATGACCGCCCACCGCCTCCTCAAAGGCGCGGGTACTGACCTTGGCGCGCTGCGCACCGCGCTGGCCGTCGAGGGTCTGGGGCACCTGGCGGAGCTGGGGGACGACCAGCTCGCCTCGGCCGCGTGGCGTCACCACCAGATCGCCATGGTGCTCTCTGCGGTGAAGTCGACGGTGAAGTTCGGGATCGGCAAGCTGCGCGAGCGCCCGCAGGGCTTGACCTACAGGTCCGGCGAGCCGTGGTCGGCGCTGGAGCGGCCGACCTGGCGCCCGGACATTCGGGCCGCGGTCATCGCCAAGGCCCGGGTGAACATGCACCGCAAGATGGCCAACGTGGCGAAGGCGAACGGCCGCTACCCGCTCGGCGTGAACAACGACTGCGTCGTCTACGCCTCCCCGGGCGCCTCGCCGCTGGACTTCCTGCCGCTCACCGGCGGCGGCAAGGTCCTGCCCGGCACGTTCCGCCTCGGTGCCACCCCGGGCCTGTCCAAGGTCGAGGGCGTGCAGCAGATGCTGACCGTCGTCGACTGGCTGGAGCGCGACCAGCCCGTCAACCCGGCCCGCCACATCAAGGGCTACGACGCCAACGCCGTCGACGGGAAGTAGGAGGGGCTGTGGAGGAGATCACCGACGCGATCGACCGGGCCGCGCCCGAGCACTTCACGCAGGCCCTGCCGAAGTCCGCGCAGGCCCAGATGCGGGCCCTGGTCAAGGCCGCCAAGGGCGACAAGAAGGCCGTCGCGGACCGCCTGGGCGTCGACCCGAACACCGTGCGCCGCTACCTCAAGGGCGAGCGCAAGCACCCACGCGCCGCGCTGCGCGAGGCCCTGCTGCGCGAGCTGAAGAAGGTCTGGCAGCCCGGCATCCGCCGCCAGGCCCGCAAGAAGGCCGCCACCAGCACCGGCATCACGGTGGAGGTGTGGGCGTACTTCGGCTACACCGCCCCCGTCGGCACCACCGACGAGCCGAGGCTTCGGCACCTGACCGTCCACCTCCCCCCGGAGTACGCCGACCGCCTCTTCGCCGCCCAGGACGAAGGCGCCAGCGACCAAAAGATGCGCGACATCATGGCCGAAGGATTCCAGGAAATCTATTTCCAGAACGGCGGATCACGCGCCGAAAACCTGGAAGTCGAATTCACCGGAATCCAAGCGATTGACGTTTCCTACTGACCCCAGGATGGAGAAAGCCACCATGAACCACACCGTCACCGGAACCGACATCAACAGCGTGCACCTCGCGACCGCCCGCCGGCGGCCCGACGAGCGCCAGGCCGCCGACCTCGAGCACATCCGCACCTACTACGCGCTGGAGAGCCGCCTCGGCATCCGCGTCGACCTCGGCGGCCGCATCCGCCACGACGGCCGCGAGGGCACCATCGTGGACACCGCCGGGCAGCGGCTGAAGGTGCTGCTCGACGGCGACCAGACGCCGAGCGTCTGCCACGTCACCTCGCAGATGGCGTACGAGACGCCCACCGGGTGGATCACCGCCACGCCCGTCCCGGACCCGTGGGCCGCCGCCCCGACGGCCTGAACGGGGCCGCGGTGAACGCCCGAGGGCGCCTCGAAGCGATGGTCCGCACCGACCGCGGCAACATGACCGTCTGGTCCCCGCAGGAACTTCGCAAGGCCCTGGACGACTACGCCGACGAAGTCCGGGCCGACGCCGCCGGATCGCCGGCCGTCCCGGCCGACGCCGACGGGGACACCAAGCGCCTGGCCGGCCTCGCCGCACACGGACTGCGCCGAGCCCTGGCCGCCGGCGGCGAGGCCGACCTGCCGCCCGCCGAGGAGCTGGCCGCCCTGGTCGCCGAGTTCGACCGGATGCGGGCGGTGGTCGCCGCGTCGTGGAGGCAGGCCGCCGTACAGCTGGCGGCTGTCCCGCACCAGCCGACCGCGCTGACCGGCCCGTACTGGTACGGCCAGGGCTGGGACGACGCGGTCCACCACCTGCACGACATGGCCGACGGCATGGAACCGCACAGCCGGTAGGAGAAGCACGTGGGCCCGTTCCCGGCATTGGAGCTGCCGGGAACGGGCCCACCCGTGCATTCTGCCCCGTTCAACCAGCCGCCGGCGCGCCAGGCAGGACCCGGCCCGCGACGATCTGCGCGCGGGCGGTGATGGCGTGGCCGTCGCACACGCCGTAGACGGTAGAGCCGTCGTCGGCCCGGACGGTGTGGGTGGCCGGCTCCGGGCACAGCGCGCCGAGACGGTCGTACGGCCAGGCGTTGAAGCACACCGGGTCCGTACACCAGCTGCCGCGGTCGACGTTCGAGCGCAGGGTGCCCCCGTGGTCCGGGCACACACCCCACGGCACGGCGCACCGGCCCGGCTCGACGACGTCCTGGTTCTCCGGCGCGTACAGCGCGATAGCGGTCACACCGGGATTCTCCCCGGACCTCGCCCCGCTGCGCCGGAACATTCCAAGTTGCCCTGATTCAGGGCCGTTTGTGCTCGGAATGGCGGAACTCTGTCCACAGGCGGACCGCTTCACGCTGCTCGGGTGCTAGACGACATAAACGAAGACATAGACGGCATAAGCGCCGAAACCGCCGGTGGGCGGGAGAAGCGCGGGACGATCGCGGACGGCCTGGAGCGCGCCGAGCGCGCCCAGTTCACCGAGCCGATCCCGGCATCCACCCAGGGGCGGGTCGGGTTCCTGCTCGGGAAGCTGACGGGCGGCACGAAGGCCCTGGCGACCCGTCTGGGCGTCTCCCAGCGCACCGTGCAGCGCTATCGCGCCGGAACCGTCACCCGGCCGCGTGCGGCCGCCCGGGAGGCGCTGGAGGACGAGACCTGCGAGCACTGGCAGCAGGACGTGCGGGCCGAGGCCCGGCAGCGCGCGGCCGGCACCGGGTTCACGATCAGCACCCGCGCGGTGTTCGGCTTCGACGCCGGAGCCGGCACCAGCGACTCCCCGCGCCCACGCCTGCTCACCCAGCGCATCTCCGGCACCCACGCGGCCGCCATCATCGCCGCCCGCGAAGCCGGCGCCACCGACGACCAGCTCACCGACATGGTCGGCGAAGCCCTCGCCGACGCCTACTTCCGCAACGAAGGCAACCGCACCGCCAACCTCAAGGTCCGCCTCCGGGACATCGAGTACATCGACATGTCCTTCTGACCCCGCCCGCGACCAGCACCGACACCGAGGACCACACCATGACCCAGCACCACCACTGCGGGCACAGCCACCACGACCACGACCTGGACGAGCAACTGCACCAGCGCTTCCACCACCTCCAGCACCACCACCGCCACGGCGCCCTGAACGCCACCCTGGACCCGACCCAGGCCGACGAGATGGTCCTCGACCGCCTCGCCGACCGCATCCCGGGCTGCCCGCAGGCCTGCGCCGGCGCCGACCACCGCGCCCAGGCCCAGGCCGCCTTCGACCTCTCGCTGCTCCTCGAACGCGACCGCTGGGACTTCTACTGCCAGGCACGGGGCTGACGACCCGATGGACAACACCACTGCCCCTGGCACCGCGCGCCGCGACCAGGTGCTCCGCCTGATCCGCGAAGGCCGGCTCGACGACCTCGCCCTCGGCCCCGGCGACGAGGACCTCCTGGACGAGCCCGACCAGACCGACCACGACGCCTGCGTCTACATCGAGGCCTGGCTCACCGCCGCCTACCTGGACGGCACCGGCTGCTACGCCGAACCGGCCGCCCGCGCGGCATCCCGGCTGCCCGCCCTGGTGCTCGGCCACGCCGACCGCCGCTACGCCTGCCCGCCCGACTGCCCCGGTACCGGCGCGCACTGCGACGGCTGCGCGCAGGCATGCGAAGGCGGGGCCCACCGCCGCCAGGCGCTCCTGTCCCGGTTGTTCGCCCGGGTGCTCACCGGCCGGCAACGGGACGCCCAGCGGCTCCTGCTCACCCCGATCATCGAGCCCTGCATACCCTTCGGGCAGCCCGGCCGCCACCGCCGGCCCCACCCCTGACCCGGCAGGCCGCACGTCCGAGGGCCCGGCCCAGAACACCTCGAGCGTTCTGGGCCGGGCCCTCGGACGTCGTTCTGCGGGAGCAGAACGAACTGATCAACCCTGTGATGACGTCAACCGGCCCTGTGCCGCTCTGACCTGCTGTTTTCCCCTCCGGGGGAACGATGTACGCGCATTGCTCCTTGTTCTGCCCCCGCAGAACGAACCGGTACCACCAGTGCTACCGCCCGCCAGCAGCGCACCGTCCTGACCAGCAGCTTTCCCCTCCAGGGGAACGATGTACGCGCGAGAGCCCGGGCCCGTCCGGCCGAAGCAGAACGAACCCGGGCTCCCAAGAAGGACCACCCGTTGGCCACATGGCCTATGAGCTGCGACTTTCCCCTCTGGGGGAACGATGTACGCGGGCTCAGGCCCGGGGCCGGAGCTGGTGGACCTGCGCCAACTGCCCGTCCTCGTCCTCCTGGTCCACCTCGATGCCCAGAGCCACCCGGCCCAGCACGTAGAAGCGGCTGCCCACAGCAGAGTGCGAGAGCTCCAGCCAGCCACCAGCGGCGAGCCGGCCGATGCTCCGCGACGCGCTGGTGGTGCTCAGCCCGAGCTCGCGGCCGATGTCGGTGGTCGTCTTGGTGACCGCCGCGCCCACCGGCACCGCGGTCGCGAAGTACATCAGCATCCGCAAGTCCGCGCCGGGCAGCGAGCTGGCCCGCAGAAGCAGGGAGTTGATCTCGTCCGCCTCCAGGAGTCGGACGCCGAACTCAGCGGGGGCCGGGGAGCTCATGAGGTCTCCTTCTTCTTCCGAGCGGGCTTCTTCGGTGCCGGGCACGGCACCACCGGGTGGCGCACGGACGCCGTCGCCAGACGCTGCGCCACCGCGCTGCCATCGTAGGCTGCCCGGGCGTTGAGCTTGTAGAACGTCACCCTGCCGATCTTCTCGGCCTCGATCAGGATGCCGCCCACGTTCAGTCTGCCGACCGACTTGCTGACCTGCGCCGGCCGGATCCCCAGGTTCGTCCCGATCTCCCGGAAGCTCTCGCGAAGAGGCGCTTCGCCCTCCGGCGAGTTGAACAGGTAGTAGCCGAAGACGTCGCGGTCGTTCTGGTCGTACCCGCTGTCGGCCCGCCAGACCGACTTCCCCAGCACCTTGCCGACGTTGATGTGCCGGCCGCCGCCCGACCAGTCGTAGGTGGTGTTTTTGTCCTTCTCCAGCAGCTGCAGCTGCAGCACCTCTCCGGTGCCCGTGTTCACCGCGGCCTTCACTCGGGCGGCCATACCCCTCCCTACCTCGAACTTTCCCCTAGAGGGGAACGATGTACGCGCGGCACAGTAGCCGCGATTCCCCTCTAGGGGAAAGGCGCCACGCCGAACCCTCCACCCCCGGCCGATTCCCCCATAGGGGAACGCAACCGCCGGAAGTGACATTCGAATTGCGCTTTTAGCTACATGACCATGCCCCTGACCTGGGCAAACGTCAGATCCCTCTTAGCGCATCAGGTGTACCCCCAGCCCCAGGCATTCGCGGCACGCCCTCCGCGCGGCAGCATCGGCCTCCGGCCGATCCGGCAGTCGCCGCGCCCGCTACGCTCCGCCAGGCCGGACGGCGGGTCAACTGCCCTTCCGCCGGACGTGTGAGGCTACGCCGCGCGGAAGCCCCGGCAGGGGCTCCTCCGGACCCCGCCCCCGCCGGATCCATACCGGTGGTTGGCCTCCGCTCATAGCCCGTACGACGCAAGGGTCGATGTTCGGGGAACCGAATTCCCCACCCTTCCCGGTACAAATAACCCGCCATCCAATCCGCCGTTCTTCTAAGCTTCTGTCCTGCCACATCCCCGAATTTGCTAGCCGGGAGCAGCAAGGGTCGAACCACTTACTGGGGTGGAACACGATCCCTGATGCTACACAGTGCATCAGAATGATGCACAAGGGCTCCCGGTCGCGCTCACACTAAAGGGTGATGCATCGAACAATCCGGCGTGGATCGACTCAGGTAGGGTATGCTTCCCCTTGTCGATAGTTTTAGTTCGGGAGTTGACGGAGGACCAGAGTGGGCGGAGCGAAGCGGAGTCCACCGGGCTCGACAGGGGGTGTCGGCTTTGACCGGGCGTGAGGTCACGGAGCGTGAGAGGGCGGGGATAGTCCTAGATTCCTGGGCCTACACAGTGCCCCGCGTGATGCACCGGCCCCTCCCAGTCGGCCATCGGATTCCCGCTTGCGGGAATCCCGTCAATTCGCGCTTGCGCGAATTGACTTGCCGCTAGAATTCCGCTTGCGTAATTCAATTCCCGCGCTTGCGCGGTATTTCCGCCGGAGCGAAGCGAAGGCGTTCCCTGCCCGGCGGCTTGCCGCCGGGGTACCCGCTC
>NZ_JBHYUU010000049.1:0-20473 GCF_042749955.1 Kitasatospora sp. NPDC059462
GGCGGCACCGGCACCGCCACCGGGAACGCCGGCGCCGCGAGCACCGGCACCGCCGACCGGCCCGCGGCGGGCCCGTTCCAGCGCCCGGCACGCCGCTCGGGCGCCACGGTCGGCGCCTTCCAGCGCCAGTCCCGCGCCGCCCGCGGCCTCGACGGCACCCTGCCCGGCACCACCGACGACACCGCCACCGGCTCCCCCGCCGGCGCCGACCGCACCGCCGCGGACCACGCGGCGCAGCGCGGCCTGCCCCCCGGCCCGGCGGGCCCCACGGCCGTCGCCGGCCCCCCGACTCCCGCGCCGGGTCCCTCCCCCTGGGCCCTCCCGGCCGCGGACCCCCGAACCACGAGGACGGAAGAGCAGTCATGAACCGCACCATCGCCACCCACCAGGACCTCGACTGGCTGCTGGACGGACTCGTCGACACGGTGCCCGGCACGAGAAGCGCCGTTCTGCTCTCCGACGACGGCCTGGTGGTCAGCCACTCGCGCTCCATCGACCGCGCCGACGCCGAGCGCCTGGCGGCCGTCGCCACCGGCCAGCAGAGCCTCGCCCGGGGCATCGGCCAGCTCTTCGACGGCGGCCCGGTCCACCAGGTGATCATCGAGCTGGCCGAGCTCTGGCTGTTCGTCATCGCCGCCGCCCAGGGCACCCACCTGGCGGTCGTCGCCGACCAGGAGGTGGACGCCGAGGTGATGTCGGTGGCCATGCACCAGCTCGTCCAGCAGGTCGGCCAGAAGCTCAGCACGCCGGTCCGCAGCGACTTCGACGCCTTCGCCGCCAGGAACCGGGGGTGACGCTCCGGTGAGGCCGCACTGGAGCGAGCTGCCCGACGAGGACGAGGACGACGACTACGGCGCGGGCACGATGGTGCGCCCGTACACCATCACCCGCGGCCGGACGGCGCCGGAGCACGACCACCTCACCCTGATCACCCTGCTGACCACGGTGGAGGAGCTCGCCGACCCGGTGCTGGCCTCCCGGTCGTCGGGCGTCCGCGGGCTGCAGCCGGAACACCGCCTGATCCTGGAGCGGTGCCGCCGGCCGGCCGCCGTCGCCGAGGTGGCGGCCGGGCTCGACCTGCCGGTCTCGGTGACCAAGATCCTCCTGGGCGACCTCATCGCCCAGGGCTTGCTGCGGGCCCGGGCACCGATCTCGGTGGCCCGGGCCTCGGGGGACGGCGGCCTGGACCTCGGGCTGCTGACGGCCGTACGCGAAGGACTCCGGAGGCTCTGAACCATGGCACCATCCGTACCTCTCCCCTCCTCCCCCCCGTCCCCCCTCACGGCCGCCGCCCCCGCGGCCCTGAAGATCCTCATCGCCGGCGGCTTCGGGGTGGGCAAGACCACCCTGGTCGGTTCGGTGAGCGAGGTCGCGCCGCTGCGCACCGAGGAGTACCTGACCCGCGCCAGCGAGGGCGTGGACGACCTGTCGGGGGTGGACAGCAAGGAGACCACCACGGTCGCCCTGGACTTCGGGCGGATCACGGTCAGCCCGGAGCTGGTGGTCTACCTGTTCGGCACGCCGGGCCAGGAGCGCTTCTGGTTCATGTGGAACGACCTGGTGAACGGCGCGCTCGGCGGCATCGTGATCGCCGACACCCGCCGGCTGGAGACCAGTTTCGCCTCGATCGACTTCTTCGAGAGCCGGGGCATCCCGTTCGTGGTGGCGATCAACTGCTTCCACGGCGAGAACACCCGCACCGTGGCGGAGGTCCGGGCCGCCCTGGACCTCGACCCGCAGGTCCCGATGCTGGTCGGTGACGTGCGGGTGCGGATGTTCGGGCGGGACCTGCTGCTCGCGCTGGTCGACCACCTGATGGAGCTGGCCGGCGCCCCGGCCGGCTGAAACGTTTCGCCACCTCTCCCCGCCCCTCTCCCGCCCCCCTTCCCCTTGGAGTAGCACCACCATGACCCCACCCCTGCGCGTCCTCGTCCACGGCGCCGGCATCGGCGGCCTGACCGCCGCCACCGCCCTCGCCGGCCGCGGCCACCGGGTCGACGTCGTCGAGCTGCGCGACGCCCTGGAGGCGCTCGGCGTCGGCATCATCCAGCCCTCCAACGCGCTGCACGTGATGCGCGAGATCGGCGTGCTGGAGCAGTGCCTGGCGGTCGGCTTCGAGTGGGAGGTGCTCACCATCTGCGACCCGGCCGGCGGCGTCCTCGCGAAGATCCCGCAGCCCCGGATGGACGACGCGCCGTCCACCAACGGCATCCCCCGCCCCGCCCTGGCCCGGGTGCTGGGCGACGCCGCCACCGCCGCCGGCGCGACCCTGCGCTTCGGCACCACCGTCACCGAACTCGTCGACGAGGGCGAGGAGGTGGCGGTCACCCTGTCCGACGGCAGCAGCGCCCGCTACGACCTGGTGGTCGGCTTCGACGGCATCGGCTCGCCGCTGCGCAAGCGGCTGTACGGCGAGAAGTACGCGCCGGAGTACACCGGCTTCGCCAACTGGCGGGTCACCCTGCCGCGTTCGCCCGAGGTGCAGGGCGTGGTGATGTCCACCGGCAACCTGAAGGCCAAGGCGCTGCTCACCCCGATCAGCGACGAACTGATGTACCTGGGCTCGGTGTTCGCCGAGGCCGAGGACTTCCGCCCGGACCCGCAGCGGGCCCACGAGCAGCTGCGCGAGCGGCTGGCCGGCTTCGGCGGTCCGATCGCCGAGGCGCTGGCCGGGGTCACCGACCCGGCCGCGGTGGTGTACTCGCGGATCTCGCAGGTCACCGTCGAGGAGCCGTGGCACGTCGGCCGGGTGGTGCTGGCCGGTGACGCCGCGCACGCCTCCACCCCGCACCTGGCGCAGGGCGCCGCGATGGCCGTCGAGGACGCCCTGGTGCTGGCCCAGAGCCTGGACGCCGCCGAGGCGGTGCCCGAGGCGCTGGCCGCCTGGGAGGAGCGCCGCCGGCCGCGCGCCATGTGGGTGCAGGCGCTGTCCCGGGCGATCCTCAAGCAGGAGACCGGCACGCCGACCACCCCGGAGGAGGACGAGCTGCTGAAGATCGGCATCCCGGGCGCCGCGCACGCGCTCGTCCGGCCGTACTGACGCCACCCGGTCCACCGGGGCCCGCCGTCCGCCCGGAGCGGTCAGCGCGCGCCCGAGCGGGCGGCTAGGCCGCCGACCGCGTGCCGCCGCTCCCACACCGCCGCCGAGACCCTGGCCAGCAGGCGGGCGGCCGGGTCGGCGGCGGCCTCGTCGGCGCCCGAGGCGAGCGGGCCGGTGTAGCAGACGGCCAGCAGGTACGGCGGGCAGTCGTCCGGGTGGACCAGCGCGACGCAGTGCCGCACACCGGGGAGCCAGCCGTTCTTGAACGCGACCCTGGTCCCCGGCGGCAGCCCGGCCGCCAGGTCGACCCGGAAGGAGTTGCGCTCCAGCAGCTCCAGCAACTCCGGCTCGCCGTCCAGGGACTGCAGCAGCCGGACCAGGTCGCGCGCGGTCACCAGGTTGTGCACGCCCGCCTCGCGCGCGGGGTGGTCCTCGATCCCGCGCGGGCTGGCGCTGCGGGTGGCCCCGGCCCGCCGCCACACCTCCTCCACCGCCCCGTGCCCGGCCCGGGCCAGGCAGAGGTTGGTGGCGAGGTTGGAGGAGTGGGTGATCATCCGCTCGGTGAGCAGCCCCAGCGGCACGGTGGCGCCGAGCAGCGTCCACGGCACCGGGTCGCTGTCCCAGTCCGGGTCGTTGGTGAACTCCCCTCCGGCCCGGGAGGCGAAGCCGTTCACCACCGGCACCGGCTCCCGCGGATCCGCGCCGGCCCGGCTCAGCGCGGCCAGCACGGCCACCTTCATCGTGCTCGCCGCGGCGTGCGGCTCGTCCCCGTTCCGCTCGAACACCGGCTCATCGCCCCAGGGGGCCACCACAACTGACAGCATGTCCGCTTCAGTCCCCCCGCGCATCGCGGCCCAAACCGGCGGGCTCCGGAACGGCACCGGCCGGCGGTGCGAGGCCGGGCCCTTCACCGGTTGAGGCGGTGCGCGGGGCTCGGGAATACTGGTCCAGACCTCCCGCATCAACCCGTGCACGCAAGGTTCCTGTCGCCACGTCAGTTTGGCACGTCAGCTCATTACGTCAGCTCGGTACGTCAGCTCGACACGTCGGTTCGATGACTCCAGAAGGGTCCTGCCCATGCCAGCATCCCGTCACGTCGCCCTCGCCCTCGCGGTCGTGGGCTCCGCGGTCACCGGGGCCGCCTTCCCGTCCACCGCGCACGCCGGGAGCACCGTGCTCCATGTCGACAACGGCCCCCGCTCGAACTGCTCGGACTCCGGGACCGGCACGCCGGAGCGGCCGTTCTGCACCGTCCAGGCCGCCGCCGACGCGGCCGAGCCCGGGCAGACCGTCCAGCTCGCGCCGGGCCGCCGCTTCACCGGCCAGGTCACCGTCCGGCGCTCCGGCGAGCCCGGCCGCCCGATCGTCTTCCAGGGCGCCGAGCCGACCGTGCACGGGCCCAACGCCTCGGTGGGGACGCGGTACTGGTCCCGGGGATCGACGCCCGCCCCGCACGCCTTCGTGCTGGAGGGCGTGCACGACGTCACCGTGACCGGCCTGCGCCTGGACGCCCCGCAGGAGGGCGTGCTCGTCAAGGACTCCACCCGGATCGCCGTGGACCACAACGACGTGGAGGCGGGCGACCCGGTCCGCGGCGGCGTACGGGCCTTCCCGGCGGCGACGCCGAGCGTGCGGATCACCGGGACGGGCTCGTACGTCACGGTGAGCCGCAACCGGATCTCCGCCGCGCCCGTGAGCGGGGTCGCGGTCGACGCGGGGACCTCCGGCGTGGTCGTCACCACCAACCTGATCGCCGGAAGCGCCGGCCGGGGCGTGCTGGTCACGGACGCGCCCGGCACGATCGTGGTGGCCAACACCTTCGGGCGCAACTGCGGGAGCGACGTGGAGTTCGCCGGGAACTCCACCGGGTCGGTGGTCGAGAACAACATCCTGGCGAAGCGCCCGGCGCCGCGCTGCGGCGGCACCGCGCCCACCGCGATCCCGCTGGTGGTGTCGGCCGGATCGATCCGGAGCACCCGGGTCGACTACAACACCGTCGTGCCGTCGGGCCCGTACGCCTACTCCTGGGGGGACACCCCGTTCGCCACCCCCGAGGCCTTCCGGGCCGTCGGGCAGGGCGCGAGCGACAACGCCGTCGACCCGGGGTTCCCCGCGGACCGCGAGGACTACACCCCGGCCGCCGTGACGGGCGTGACGGACGCCGCCGATCCCTACGCCTTCGGCACCCTGGCCACCGACCTCCTCGGCGCCGAGCCGGCCGACCACCCGCGTTTCCCCAGCCCCACCG
Source organism: Kitasatospora sp. NPDC059462 (assembly GCF_042749955.1). Taxonomy (NCBI): domain Bacteria; kingdom Bacillati; phylum Actinomycetota; class Actinomycetes; order Kitasatosporales; family Streptomycetaceae; genus Kitasatospora; species Kitasatospora sp. NPDC059462. The sequence goes on from NZ_JBHYUU010000049.1 coordinate 5,289, forward strand.
CCTGGGGCTACCGGGACCGCGGCGCCATCGAACTCCAGGACCCCCTGCGCGTGCGCCTGGCCGCCCGCCCCCTCCCCCGGCCGGGCCACCCGCTCAACGCCCGGCTGACGCTGGGGTACACGGCCGGCTGGACACCGGGCACCGCGACCCTGGACTTCGGCGACGGCAGCGCGCCGCACCCGGTGGACCCCGGGTACGGCACCGTCGACCACGACTACCCCACCGCGGGCACCTACACCGCGACCCTCACCGCCACCACCCCGGCGGGCCCGACCCGCACGACCACCACCCAACTCACCGTCGGCCGCCCAGGCCACCACTGACGCACCACCACACCCGGCCGCCGGCCCGCCCGGGGTACGGCACCCGGATGCGACCACCACTGACGAATCCGTCACGCCCGCCGGCGACGACGGCCCGGATGCCGCGCGGTCGACCACAACCACCCCGCCACCGGCGGCCGGGCCCGCACGACCATCGCCCGGGCCATCGCCCGCCCGACGGACCGCCGGTGCCGGGGCCGCCTGTCCGTGCAGGCGTTGCGACCGGGATGCCGGGCGCGCACGAGGACGCCCGGGGCCCCGCGCGGGTACGGCTCACGGGGGCCGCTCGGGGGCAAGCCGGGGCGCCCGGTCGCCGGGCCCGGCGGGCGCCGCGCCGCGAACGCCCGGCGCGCACGGCTCGCGCGGGCGTTCAGGTGACCGATCGCCAGTCTCAGCGGCCCCCGCGGGTACGGCCCACGAGGCCGCGCAGGTGGCCGGCCGTCAGGCCCGGCGGGCGTTGCGGTAGGGGTGCCGGTGGGCACGATGGCGGCCGTGCGGGTACGGCTCGCGGGGGCGTTCGGGGGCGAGTCGGGCGGCCGGGAGGCGGGTGGTGTCGAGCGGCCGTACCAGCGCGGCGTCCTCGGCGAGCGCCGCGAGGTAGCGGGACCGGGGCTGCGGGGCGGCGCCGAGGGAGCGCACGTGCGGGGAGTCCCACTGGGCGTCCAGCAGCCGGCCGCCGGCGGCGGCGAAGCGGTCGGCGAGGTCGGCCACGGCGACCCGGGCGGCGTCCGGGCGGCGGTGGAACATCGAGTCCAGGCTGAGCACCGGCCCGGAGGCGATCCCGAACACCCCGCCGACCAGTTCCCCGTCCTCCCACACCTCCGCGCTGTGGGCCGCGCCGAGCCGGTGCAGACCGGTCAGCGCGGTCTGCAACTCCGGCGTGAGCCAGGGCGGTTCGCGCCCCTCGGCGCAGGCGGCGAGCACCTCCTCGAAGGCCTGGTCGGCGGTGGTCCACCAGTCCAGGCGGTTGCGCAGCAGCCGGGAGAGCTTGCGCCCGAGCCGCACGCCGTCGGCGGCGAGCAGCGGGCGCGGGTCGGGCGACCACCAGGCGAGCGCGTAGGGGTCCGTGCCGTGGTCGGGCCCCGGCAGCAGGGCGACCTCCCCGGCCGCCACCGCCGCCCCGGCGCGGGCCTCGTTGAAGGCGCTCGCGTAGGCGTCGGCGGCGGGCAGCGGGAAGAGCCCGTGCCGGTAGGCGGCCAGCAGCGTCCCGGGGGCGAGGTCGGCGCCGAACGCGGCCGGGCCGTCGGCGGGCGCCCGGGCGACGTCGAGGGCGGCGAAGAGCTCCTCGGGAGCGGTGGCGGTCATCGCAGCGCCTCCAGCGGCGAGGCCTCCTGCGGCGGGGCGAGGAAGCCCTCCGCGGTCAGCCGGTCGAGGTAGAAGTCGAGCAGGGCGTCGTCGACGGCGGGGAGTTCCACGCCGCTGCCGGCCAGGGCCTGTTCGGTGTTGGCCCGGTCGAAGCGCGGGAAGGTCGGGCGGAAGTACAGCTCGCTGATGGACAGTGCGGTGCCGGGCACCCGGTCGACGAAGAGCGGCACGAACGGCGTCATCGGGTGGGTGGGGTGCCCGGCGGCGAACCGGACCAGCCCCTGCACCCATGCGGGGTAGGGGACGGGCTCGGCGCGGTGGCCCCGGGCACGCAGCCGGGCGGCGAGGTCGGCGAGGTCCGCCGGGCGCGGCGAGGTCAGGTGGTAGACCTCGCCGATGGCGGGGGCGTGGGCGACGACGTGGCACAGCGCCCGGCCGAACCGGTCGGCGGGCACGAAGTCGAGCGGCAGCCGGACGTCCGGGTAGCCGCCGCTCTCGGCGATGTACTTGATCAGCGCGCAGATCTCGGTGCCGGTGTTCATCACCCCGGTGCGCAGGTCCCCGGTGACGTCGTTGGTGCGCAGCACGGTGACCGGCAGTCCGCCCGCGGCGGCGTGGTGGAGCAGCTGTTCGGCGACCCACTTGCTCTCGACGTAGCCGACGGCCAGCCGGTCGGGGTGGGCGAGCGGGGTCCGTTCGGCGACTTCGCGCACGCCCGCCGGGCCGAACCCGGCCAGCACGGCGAGGGTGGAGAGGTAGTGGACGGGGATGCCCCGGGAGTGCCCGGCGAGGCGGACCACCTCGCGGGTGCCGGCCACGTTGGCGGCGCGCAGCTGGTGGTAGGGGTAGATGAAGTTGACCTGGCCGCCGAGGTGGTGGATGGCGTCGAGGGTGCCGGCCAGGTGGTCGTAGCGGCGCTGCTCCAGGCCGAGCCGCGGTGCGGCGAGGTCGCCGGTCAGCGGGACGACCCGGCGGTCGGCGAGGTCGTGGCGCAGGTAGCGCTGCTGGGCGGCGCGCAGCCGTTCGAGGGCGTGCTCCTCGTCGGGGGCGCGGACCAGGCAGTGGATGCGGGCGTCGGTGGTGTGCAGCAGGGCGTCCAGCAGGTGGGCGCCGCAGAAGCCGGTGGCGCCGGTGAGCAGGATCTCGGCGGGTTCGGCGCGCGAGGGCGCGGGGCTCCAGGACTGCCGCAGCGGGGTGTCCAGCCGGGCTTCGGCGGCCCAGTCGACGGCGGCCTCGCGCGGTCCGGGGGCGGGCCGGCCCCGGCCGGTGCGGGCGGCGAGGACGGCGGCGGCGAAGGCGCGCAGGGTGGCGTCGCCCAGCAGCGCGCGGGTGAGGGAGCGGATCCGGGTGACGTCGAGGCCGAACATGATCCGGGCCCGGGCGATCATCTCCATGGCGAGCAGGGAGTTGCCGCCGAGCTCGAAGAAGTCGTCCGCGGGGCCGGGCTCCCCGACGCCGAGCAGTTCGGCCCAGAGCTGGGCCACGCCGGCCTCGACGGCGCCGCCGGTCGTGGCGGTGGCGGTGGCGGACGGCGAGCCGTCCGGCGGGGCGTCCGCCCGGGCGGACGGCGCCGGGCCCGGGCCCGGCGCGCCGTCCTCGCGCCGCCGCACCCGGGGCGGGGCGTCGGGCAGCCGGCGGCGGTCGATCTTCCCGGCCGGGGTGAGCGGCATGCTGTCGAGCGGCACGAACGCGGCCGGGACCATGAAGTCCGGCAGCCGTTCGGCGAGGTAGGCGCGGATCCGGCCGCGCCGGGCCCGGGCGCCGGAGGAGGCCCGGTCGGTGAGCGTGTAGTAGGCGGTCAGGACGCGGGCGTCGTCGCTGCCGTCGGCGGCCACCCGCACCTGCCGGACGTCGGGGTGGGCGGCGAGCACGGACTCGACCTCGGCGGGGTCGACGCGGTGGCCGCGGACCTTCAGCTGGTCGTCGAAGCGGCCGAGGACCTCCAGGGTGCCGTCGGCCCGCCAGCGCCCGGCGTCGCCGGTGCGGTACATGCGCTCGCCGGGGGCGGGGGCGTAGGGGTCGGGCAGGAAGGCCTCGGCGGTCAGCGCGGGCGCCTTCCAGTAGCCGCGTGCCAGGCCGGGCCCGCCGAGGTGGATCTCCCCCTTCTCCCCGGGCGGCACCGGGCTGAGCCGGGCGTCCAGCACGTGCACCCGCACCCCCGGCAGCGGCCGCCCGATGGGCACCGGCGCGCCGGGCCCGTGCGGGCCGGGGGCGGCCGGCGGGGGCGCGGTGATCTCGCCCAGGGTGGAGGTGACGGCGGCCTCGCTGACCCCGTAGGCGTTGACCAGCCGCACGCCCGGCAGCCGCTCCAGGCAGGCGCGGCAGTCGTCCTCGTGCACGGTGTCCCCGCCGACCACGATCAGCCGCAGCCCCTCGGGGGCGGGCCCGCCGGGCGGGTAGAGCCCGAGCAGGTGGTGCCAGTAGGCGGGCGTGAGGTCGGCGACGGTCAGCCGCAGCCCGCGCATCCGGTCGGCGAGCTCGGTGGGCGCCCAGGTGCGGGCGCCGCCGAGGACGAGCGTGGCCCCGGCGGCCAGGGTCGCGAAGACCTGTTCCAGCGCGGTGTCGAAGCCGAGCGCGGCGAGCTGCAGGACCCGGTCGTGCGGGGTGAGCCGGTAGGCGTCGATCACCCGTTCCAGGGTGAAGGCCAGGGCGCGGTGGGCGACCGGGACGCCCTTGGGGGTGCCGGTGGTCCCCGAGGTGTAGATCAGGTACGCCAGGTCGTCCGGCCCGCTGACGTCCGGGACCTCGACCGCCGCCGCCCCGGCGCCCTCCCCCGGGGCCACCGTGCGCGCCCCCGGGAAGCGCGTCCCCTGCTCCGCGACGACCAGGTGCGCCCCGCAGTCGGCCACCAGCCGGGCCAGCCGGCGGCGCGGGTGCGCCGGGTCCAGCGGCAGGAAGGCCCCGCCGGCCTTGAGCACGGCGAGCCAGGCGGTCACCAGGTCGGCGCCGCGCTCCAGGCAGACCGGGACGATCCGCTCGGGCCCGGCGCCCAGGGCGCGCAGCACGGCGGCCAGCCGGTCGCTGCGGGCGTCCAGCTCGCCGTAGTCGAGCGCCTCGTCGTCGTCGAGCACGGCGAGGGCGCGCGGGTCGTGCGCGGCGCGGGCCCGGACCAGTCCGTGCACGGTCCCGGTGCCGGTGTGGGCCGCTCGGGTGACGGCGGCCGGTCCCGTCCCCCGCCCGGCCCCGGCCCCGGGCCCGAGTCCGAGCCCGGCGGGGCGCCACTCGCGGTCCACGTAGCCGCGGCACTCCTCGTGCGGAGCGGGCCCGAACACCGTGCGCCAGCCACCCGGGACGGTGAAGTCACCCGGCCAGATCGCATACTGACCGTCCTCGTTGACCAGCACGGCGTGACGTCCGGACCGCGCTCCGGGACGTGCTCCCCGTGCGCTCTCTGCTGCGTCATCCACCGGCTTGACCTCGTGCTGTGGCGGCAGAATGCTGGGAGGTGCGACATTTCCGACTATACGCACTCAAGGCCCATTTCGAACGTCAGACCGGACCTCCCCGGCCCGGCTCGGACGCTCGCGAGCCCCTGCCCGGACCCCGCCGCCCGCCCCGGGCGGGTGCGGTGACGCCGAGGAGGAGGTAGCTCGTTGACACGTCGGCGCCAACGCCTGATGGTCTGTTACCTGGTGTGGATGGTGCTGTTCACCGGCATCTACTACGCCAACCCCTCCCAGCGGATCATCTGGTGGACGGGCATCGGCCTGGGCGGCGTCGCCGCCATCGTGGTCGGCGTCCGCCTCAACCGCCCCTCCCACGCCGTCTACTGGTACCTGCTGGCGCTCGCCAACCTCAGCTTCACCGCGGGAGAGGTGGTGCAGGTCGTCCAGATGCAGTTCCTGCACCTGGGCAGCCCCTTCCCGTCCGTCGCCGACGGCTTCTACCTCGCCGAGTACCTGCTCTACGCGGCGGGCGTGTTGGGCTTCATCCGCTGGCGGACGGCACATCAGGACCGCGCCAGCCTGCTGGACGCGCTCATCCTCACCATGGGCCTGGCGCTGCTCGTCTGGATCTACCTGATCCTGCCGTACGCCCGGAACCCGGACCTGGACTGGTTCCAGAAGGCCGTCTCGATCGCCTACCCGCTGGGCGACGTGGTCGTGCTCGCCCTGCTGCTGCGCCTGGTCGTGCCGCGCGGCGGGGTCAGCCGTTCGCTGCAGCTGCTCGCCGCCGGAACGGTCGGCCTGCTGGTCTCCGACATCCTCTACGGGCTGATCGTGCTGCACGGCGACTGGCGCATCGGCACCCCCGTGGACCTCGGCTGGGCCGCCTTCTACACCGCCTGGGGCGCCGCCGCCCTGCACCCCTCGATGGTCGAGCTGACCAGGCCCATCCCCAGCCAGCAGCCGGACATCGGCCCCGGCCGGCTCGCCCTGCTGGCCGGCGCCTCGCTGATCGCGCCGACCATCCTGATGATCGAGGCGAGCAACGGGAACACCAGCAACGCCGGGGTCATCGGCGCCTTCTCCGCCGTCCTCTACCTGCTGGTGCTCGCCCGGCTGGCGGTCGTGGTGCGGGCCCGCCGGCAGGCCGTCACCCGGGAGCGCGCGCTGCGCGAGGCCGGCTCGGCGCTCACCTCGGCCGTCACCGTCGAGGAGGTCGCCGACGCCGTCCAGGCCGCCGCCTCCACCCTGATGCCCACCGAGCCCGGCCACGTCGCGCTGCTCGCCGTCACCGAGGGCGGCGTGCTGCACGTGCGGCACGCCGAGCGCGGCGCGGGCCGCCACCACCTCGGCGCCGAGCGCGACTCCGACGAGGTGCTCGCCCTCGCCGCCTACCGGGAGACCACGCTGCTGCCCGTCGAGGACATCGGCACCGAGCTCGCCGCCCGGATCGACGGCATGCCGTCCGCCCTGCTCTGCCCGCTCACCCTCGCCGAGCGCCCCTCCGGCGACCCGCTGATCGGCGCGCTCATCGTCACCGGCACCGAGCAGGAGCTGACCAGCCTCTGGGGCTCGCTGGAGATCCTCGCCGCCCAGGCCGCCCTCGCCGTCGAGCGCGTCATGCTCAGCCAGGAGATCACCCGGCGTGACAGCGAGGCCTACTTCCGCACCCTGGTGCAGAGCGCCAGCGACGTCATCCTCATCCTCAACGACGACGACTCCGTGCGCTACGCCTCGGCCTCCTCCGCCGGGCGCGTGCTCGGCCACCCCCACCTCGACGGCACCCTGCTCACCGAGCTCGTCCCGCCGGAGGACAGCCGCGCGGTCGGCAAGGCGCTGGCCAGGATGCGCAGCCCCGCCGTCACCGGCGGCACCCGCTCCGGCCTGGACACCCAGCGCGAGCACTGGCGGCTGCTCCGGGCCGACGGCTCCCCGATCGAGGTCGAGGTGCGCTGCAACGACCTGCGCGAGGACCCGACGGTCGGCGGGCTGGTGCTCACCCTGCGTGATGTCACCGAGCAGCGGCAGATGGAGCGCGAGCTCACCCACCGGGCCTTCCACGACTCGCTCACCGGCCTGGCCAACCGGGTGCTCTTCCTCGACCGGGTCGGCCACGCGCTCTCCCGCAGCGAGCGCAGCGGCGCCGTCACCGGGGTGCTCTTCCTCGACCTGGACGACTTCAAGGTGGTCAACGACACCCAGGGCCACGCGATCGGCGACGAACTGCTGGTCGCCGTCTCGCTGCGGATCTCCACCGCGCTGCGCGCCTCCGACACGGCGGCCCGGCTCGGCGGCGACGAGTTCGCGGTGCTGGTGGAGGACGCCCTGGCGCCGGCCGACGTCGGGGCGATCGCCCAGGGCCTGCTGGCGGCGTTCGCGGAGCCGTTCAGGCTGCGGGCGGGCGCGGTGCGGGTGTCCGCCTCGATCGGGGTGGCGACGACGGAGGACAGCGTGGACGCCACCGAGCTGCTCAGCCACGCCGACCTCGCGCTGTACTCGGCGAAGGCGGCGGGCAAGCGGCAGTGGTGCCTCTACCAGCCGGCCCTGCAGGCCGGGCTGATGGCCCGGCACGAGCTGAACGAGAACCTGGACACCGCGATCGCCGAGTCCGCGTTCCGGCTGTACTACCAGCCGATCGTCGATCTGCAGACGGGCGACCTGGTGGCCTTCGAGGCCCTGGTGCGGTGGCCGCACGACCGGCGCGGCATGGTGCTGCCCGACGAGTTCATCGCCCTCGCCGAGGAGAGCGGCCAGATCGTGCCGCTCGGCGCCTGGGTCCTGGAGCGCGCCGCCCAGGAGGCGGCCGCCTGGCACGCCCTCAGCAGCCCCGCCCGCGCCGCCGCCGGCCTGCCCCCGCTGCGGGTCAACGTCAACGTCTCCGCCCGGCAGTTCCGCGACGCCGGCTTCGTGGACGTGGTGCGCGGGGCCCTCTCCTCCTCCGCCATCCCGCCGGAGTCCCTGGTCCTGGAGCTGACCGAGTCCGTGCTGATGCGCCGCGACGACCGCGTCCGCACCGACATGCGCACCCTCGGCGAACTCGGCGTCGGCATCGCCATCGACGACTTCGGCACCGGCTACTCGTCGCTCTCCTACCTGCGCGAGTTCCCCATCTCCGTCCTGAAGATCGACAAGTCCTTCATCGATGGGCTCGGGCTGTCCCAGCAGCAGTACGCCCTCGTCGAGGGCATCACCCGGATCGCCGACACCCTCGGCGTCCAGGTCATCGCCGAGGGCATCGAGCACCCCGAACAGCGCGACCTCCTCGCCGCCATGGGCTGCCCCCTCGGCCAGGGCTACCTCTTCGCCCACCCCCTCACCCCCGACCAGGCCCGGTCCTTCATCACCCACCACACCACCCCCCTCAACCACCCCTCGGGCACCCCCTAGGCGGCGGCCTCGGCGGCGTGGTGGGCGCCGGGCCCGTCCAACCCCCCACACACCCCCACCCGGGGCGGCGGCCTCGGCGGCCCGGTGGACAGCGGGCGCATGCACCCCCCGAACGGCCCACCCGGCCGACCTCTGGACACCCACCCGGAAGGCACCCGCCCGGGCGGCGGCCTCGGCAGCCCGGTGGGCGGCGGGCCCGTCCAACCCCCACCACACCCCCCACCCGGGGCGGCGGCGTCGGCGGCCTGGGGGGCAGCGGGCCCGTCCGACCCCGCACCCCCGCCACCCCCCACGCCGAACGGCCCGCCCGGCCGGCCTCTAGACACCCACGCGGAAGGCACCCGCCCGGGCGGCGGCCTCGGCGGCGTCGGCGGCCTGGTGGGCGGCGGGTTCGTCGAGGGGGTCCGGGGTGGTGAGCATGCGGTAGTAGAGGGGGGCGGAGACGGCGCGGATGACGTCGGCGGGGTCGGTGCCGGGCGGGAGTTCGCCGCGGTCGACCGCCTCCGTCACGCAGGGCGCCCACTCCTCGACGCGGGCGCGGTAGAAGCGGTGGAGGGCCTCGGCGGCGGCCGGGTCGCAGGTGGCCGCGACCAGGACAGCCCGGAACAGCGCACCCTGGCGCGGATCGGCCAGGGTGCGCTGGACGAGGCGGGCGTTGGCGCGCAGGTCCTCGCGCAGGGAGCCGGTGCGGGTGCGCGGGAGGGACTGCTCGGCCATGTCGGTGAGGAGGTCGGCGAGCAGCGCGCCCACCGAGCCCCAGCGCCGGTAGACGGTGGTGCGCCCGACCTCGGCCCGCCGCGCGATGTCGCCGAGGTCCAGCCCGGCGAAACCGACCTCGACGAGGGCGTCCTCGGCGGCCTTCAGCACGGCGGTCCGCACGCGCGCCGTCCGGCCGCCCGGTCTCTGCATGCCCGGTGAAGTCATTAACGGGATTCCTGTTCCATTAGCGTCGCCGACAGTGCTAGGGTCGGTGCCATCTTAACGGCACAGAAGTCCCGTTAGCGAAGGGAACCTCCCATGGAGTACCGCCGCCTCGGCGCGTCCGGCCTCACCGTCCCCGCCCTCTCCCTCGGCACCGGCACCTTCGGCGGCCGCGGCCCGCTCTTCGGCGCCTGGGGCACCACCGACGCCGACGACGCCCGCCGCCTGCTCGACATCGCCATCGACGCCGGCGTCACCCTGTTCGACACCGCCGACGTCTACTCCGACGGCGCCTCCGAGGAGGTCCTCGGCCGGGCCGTCAAGGGCCGCCGCGACCAGGTGCTGATCTCCACCAAGGCCGGCCTGCCCACCGGCGACGGCCCCAACGACGCCGGCACCTCCCGCGCCCGCCTGATCACCGCCGTCGACGCCGCCCTGCGCCGCCTGGACACCGACTACCTCGACCTGTTCCAGCTGCACGCCTTCGACGCCGCCACCCCCGTCGAGGAGGTGCTCACCACCCTCGACGACCTCGTCCGCGCCGGAAAGATCCGCTACACCGGCGTCTCCAACTTCTCCGGCTGGCAGCTGATGAAGTCCCTGGCCGCCGCCGACCGCGACGCCCGCCCCCGCTACGCCGCCCACCAGGTCTACTACTCCCTCGTCGGCCGGGACTACGAGTGGGAGCTGATGCCGCTCGCCCGGGACCAGGGCGTCGGCGCCCTGGTCTGGAGCCCGCTCGGCTGGGGCCGCCTCACCGGGAAGATCCGCCGCGGCGCCCCGCTCCCGGCCGGCAGCCGCCTGCACGACACCGCCGACTACGGCCCGCCCGTCGACGACGAGCTGCTCCACGACGTGGTGGACGCGCTGGACGCGGTCGCCGAGGAGACCGGCCGCACCGTCCCCCAGGTGGCGATCAACTGGCTGCTGCGCCGCCCGACCGTCTCCTCGGTGATCATCGGCGCCCGCAACGAGGAGCAGCTGCGCCAGAACCTCGGCGCCGCGGGCTGGGAGCTGACGGCCGAGCAGGTCGCCCGCCTGGACGCCGCCAGCCTGCGCACCGCGCCGTACCCCTACTTCCCGTACCGCCGCCAGGAGGCCTTCGCCCGCCTCAACCCCCCGCTCGCGGGCTGAGGCGCGGCCGAGGCGCGGCCGGCGTCCGGCCGGGGTCCGGCCCTAAACCGGTTGTCGGCGCGGGCTCCGGCAGGGCATCGTCTCCGCCATGATCGAACTGCGTGAACTGACGTCCGACGACTGGCCGCTCTGGCGCGAGCTGCGGCTGGCCGCCCTGGCCGAGGCGCCGTACGCCTTCGGCTCCACGCTCGCCGACTGGCAGGGCGAGGGGGACCGCGAGGAGCGCTGGCGCTCGCGGCTGGAGATCCCCGGCGCCCTGGACCTGGTCGCCCTCGTGGACGGCGAACCCGCCGCGATGGCGACCGGGGTGCCGGCGGACGGGTACGCCGAGCTGATCTCGATGTGGGTCGGGCCGGCGGCGCGCGGCCGGGGCGTCGGGGCCCGGCTGATCGGGGAGATCGGGACGTGGGCCGCCGGGCGCGGCTTCCCGTCGCTGCGCCTCGCCGTGATGCCGCACAACGCGCACGCCCGCGCCCTCTACGAGCGCACCGGCTTCACCGACACCGGCGAGCCGGGCGACCTGCTGCCCGACGGCGTGAGCCGCGAGATCGTCATGGCCAAGCCCCTGCCGGCCTGATCAGCGGTCCCCCGCCGCCCCCACGGCCCCCACCGCCCCCGGCGTCCACTGGTACACGGTGAACGACCTGACCTCGTCCGCGCGGCCCCACGCCCCGCACTCCGTGAACCCCGGGTACCCGCACCCGGCGGCGGGCGCAGCGGACCCGGCGGGCGCGACGAACCCCTCGGCGGACCCCGCATCGGCCGCATCGGACGCATCGGCCGCGCCGGACGCGGCGGACGCAGCGGCCGCCGCGGCGGTGAGGACGGACAGGGCCGCCCTGGTCATCGCGGAGCCCCGCGGCGGCCGGAAGGGCTGCGTCGTTTCGCTCATGCCGCCAGCTTCCCCGCGGCCGCCGCGCGGCCGCCCGCACTTCCGGCGGCGTTCACCCGATCAACGGACCGTCGGGACAGCGGACTTGACGCCTCCGGGGCGGCCCCGCCGGCGCCGGTGACGGATGGTGTCGGCGGGGCCCGTTAGCCTCCGGGGATGGCGAACTCCTCATATCTGTGTGCCACGGACGTGGCCTCCCTCTACCCCTCCAGCCAGGTGTCCGGCTTCGACGCGCAGGGCGGCGTCGACGCGCAGGGCGGCGTCGTCGCCCACGACGTCTCCGGCGTCCCACTGCTCTGGCTCGCGCTGTTCCGCCCCGCCGACCTGGTGACCGCCGTGTTCACGCTCGACGAGGACGACCTCGACGACGACGAGGACCCGCAGGTGGAGGCCACCGCACCACTGGTGGCCAAGGACCGCGCACTCGCCCGGCTCGACGCCGCGCTGCCGGTGCTGAACGCGCTCTTCGCCGACGAGGGCCCGCTCGACGCGCACGTCGCGCTGCTGCGGCAGGCGGTGGAGAAGGCGCCGGGCGCGTTCCTCACCGTCGAGCTGGAGGAGATCGAGGCGGTGTGGGAGGACGAGGACGGCTTCCAGCCGGCCCTGCGCACCGCGCTGGCCTGCTTCGACGGCGAGGCGGACCCGGCGGAGGGCCGCGCCCGGCTGGTCGAGCTGTCGCGGGTGCGGACCGGCCGCCCGTTCCCCGGCGCCCGGCTGCTCCTCGACGGCCTGGAGGCGGACGACGACGACTACTGGAACCTGGTGCGGCTGCTCGGCACACGCTTCATCAGCGACGTGCCCTGGGAGCCGGCGGGCTGATCCGGAGGGCCGATTCGGCGAGCCGCAAGGAAGTGGTCGGCAGGAGTTAACACAACTGCCACATGGCAGTTCTGCCACTTCCCTAACGTCGGTGGGGCCCGACCACGGACCCGGGGCCGGGCCCCCCAGAGTGAGGCCTCGCATGAACCACGACGACACCATCGGCATCGTCCAGATCTCCGACACCCACTTCCGGGCCGGCTCCGGCGCCCGGTCGTTCGTCGCCCACGAGCCCGACGAGGGCCTCGCGGCGGTGCTCGCCGACGCGGCCGACGCGATCGCGGACGCCGCGCTGGTGGTCGCCACCGGTGACCTCGCAGACCTCGGCGAGCCCGGCGCCTACGAGCGGCTGGGCACGGCACTGGACGCCCTGCCCACCCCCGTCTACTGCCTGGGCGGCAACCACGACCGGCACGACCCGATGCAGGCCTGCCTGCCCCGCCCCAACGTGCACGTCGAGCCCGCCGTGCGGGTCGGCAACTGGCTGATGCTGCTCCTGGACACCAACGCCCACGGCCGCGAGGCCACCGACGCCGGGGACGGCACCTACCGCGACCTCGACGACCGGGTGCACCGGGCCGCCCAGCCCGGCCTCACCCCGGTCGAGGAGCAGCGCGCCCGCGCCGTCCTGACCGCCACCGAGGCCGAGCACGTCTTCCTCTGGCTCCACCAGCCGCCGCTGCCGCAGACCGCCCCGGACACCGACAGCTACCGCGAACTCATCCAGCTGGTGCGGGACTTCCCGAAGATCCGGGCGATCGGCGGGGGCCACCTGCACGGTGACCTCTCCGGCGAGTTCGAGGGCCGCCCGGTGTACGTCTGCCCGTCCAGCTTCATGAGCATCGACATGCCGAACGGCCGCTTCGACGGCCCCGGCTACCGCACCTACCGGCTCCACCCCGACGGCCGCGTCGAGACCGAGGTCCACACCGTCCCCGGTGCCCTGACCGACGCCATGCGCGGCGCCTCCCTGCCGCCCTTCCTCAGCGACATGATGACCGGCCGGATCACCGGCCGGGAGCTCAACGCCCTCAGCGACGAGGAGTTCGAGGCCCGCTACGGCGAGCGCCGCCCGCTGTCCCAGGCCTGACCCACCCGGGCCACCGGGGGTAGGGTCGGGCCCGGTGGCCGTCGCGTCGCGGGGAGGGGGCGGGGGTTGAAACTTCTCCGGACCTGGGAGCTGGTCGCGGCGCCGCCCGACGGCGTGCCCGCGGCGCTGACCGAACCGTGTGCCCGGGTCGGGCGGGACCTGCCGGCCTTCGCCGGGACGCTTCCGCCCGGCACCCGCTGGACGCTCGCCGCGGAGCGGCCGGTCGTGCGGCTCGGACTGTGCGCGCCGGGGCTGGAGTTCGGCCGGAGCGTCGACACGGCCCTGCCGCCCGGGGAGCTGACCGCGCGGGTGGCCGAACTCGTGCAGGACCACCTCACCGGCTTCGCGTTCCTCCAGCGGCCCGCCTGCCCCGGCCACTCCCACCCCCTGCTGCCGGCCGCCGGGGAGCTCCCGCCCGGCGGCCACTGGCGCTGCCGCTCCACGGGTGCGGACGTCGCGGCGATCGGCGGGCTGGGGTTGTCGGCCGGGGGGGACGGCGGGGAGTGACGGGCTGCACCCATGAGTTTCGGCCTTGCCGTGCGGGAGGGCGAGCGGCCCGCTGATCCACTTCCCGATCCGCTGGAGCCGGGTGGAGGAGACGGCCGTCTTCGCGGCGCAGGCGGCCTCGCCGCCGGGCCTCGCCGCCGGGCCCCGTCGCCGGGCCTCGTCCGCCACGACCCGCAGTCCCGGCGCCTGCTGCCCCGAGGCGCCCCGACCGCACGGAGCGGGAAGTCGGCGGATCCGACTTCCCACTCCGCCCGCCGGCTACCCCGCCGGCGGGTACGGGTGCGGGTGGCCGAGGTGGGGGAAGGCCGGGAGGAGATCGGTGTGCGGCGGGATGTGGTCGCTGGTGACCTTGCCGCCGGAGACCATGGTGAGGCGGACGGACGTCACGTCGTCCGTCAGGGTGCGCCCGTTGGGGTAGACGGCGGGCCGGGAGCGGTCATAGCGGAGGATGTCGGGCAGGACGAGCTTCAGCGTCTCGGTGGCGGCGTCGGTGGTGTAGTCGCCGGTGTGCTGGAGGACGGCCGTCCACGGCTCGTGGTACTTGTCCCAGTCGTCGGCCGGCTCCCCGGCGTTGTACGTGTCCTTGACCTCCTCCGCGTTGAAGTACGCGGTGAGGGAGGGGTGGGCGCCGCGGTCGACGGAGATCAGCTGCCCGTCCTGGTGCAGGCTGACCCGCGCCCACACGCCGATCTCCGGCTCGGGGCCGAGATCGGCGTCCGGCACTTCGAGGGCGATGCCGAACACGTTGGCCTGCGCCATCGCGTCCCTGCCGGTCCAGGTGAAGTCGTTGACGATCCCTTCGAGGTCGGCGAAGAAGGGGTCGCTGCGCAGCCCCACCGAGAGCTGGTAGCCGCCGTAGGGCGAGGAGACCACGTGCGGCGCGTCGCCGAAGGCCACCGGCGCGTCGGCGAAGACGACCTCCCCCAGGGCCTCGTGCCGCTGCGCGGCCTCGCCGGTCGCACGGCGGACGGTGACGCTCTGGGCGCCGCCGAGGGGCGCGGAGAAGGTGAACGAGTACGCGACGTCGGCGCGGTCGTCGCCGTCGTTGTCGATGTTGATGCGGTAGACGGCGTCCGGGTGGAACTCCGCGCCGCCGGTGGGGGCGTACGGGTTCACGTTCATGATGAGGACGGTGCGGCCCGGGGCGCCGGAGGCGGGGAAGGCGAAGAGGTCGGTGAGGTCGAGCCGGGCATCGCCGCGCGGGGAGCGGAGGTTCGGTCCGCTGAGGTGATGGGACATGGCGGTACAGCTACCAGGGCGCCCCGCACCCGGTCGGGAGGACACCCGTACACCCGGCGTGGGGGGGCCCGGGCGGGGGGGGGGGGCCCCCCCCGCCCGCCCCCCCCCCCCGCCCCCCCGCGCGCGGGGGGGGGGGGGGGGCCACCCCCACCACCCCCCCCCCCCCCCGCGACAGGGGTTTC
>NZ_JBHYUU010000049.1:20483-46155 GCF_042749955.1 Kitasatospora sp. NPDC059462
GGTCCGCGCGCCCCCCCCCGCCGGGGCGCCCCCCCCCGCGGGGGCCCCCCCCCCCCCCCCCGGGGGGCCGGCGGGCGTTGGGCGGCCCCCACGCCCCGCGCTCGCCCCGCGCCGCCGTGCCCCGTGCCGCGGCGGTGCGAGGCATGACCAACCCTCCTCTCCCGGCGCCCCGGCGACTACGCTTTTGCACGAGGACGCAAACGATCCGCGCCCAGCACCGCCAGGGCCCGCCCAGGGATGCGCTGTTGATAGAGCTCCGCCTGACGACCGACGACCTCGACCGGATGCGGGTCGCCGACGAACCCGACTTCGGCTACGAACTCGCCCTGAGCGGGAGCCACTTGGCCATGCGGTCGGCCGCCCGGCACCTGACGGCGTGGCGCCGGGACGTCGCCCGGGCCTGGAACCCGCAGCACAACCGGCTGTTCGACCTCTACACGGACCTCTACCTGCCGGCCTTCTTCGACGAGGCCGCCCGCCCCGCCCCGGCCCCGGTCGACCCCGGGTCCCCGCCCGCCGTGGCCCACCTGGTGGACCTGGCCCGCTCCGGCGCCCTGACGCCCTTCACCCGCGGCCTCGTCGAGGGCGACCCCCGGGCGGGCGCCGCCCTGGACCGGATCCTCGCCGGCCTGCGGACCACCGCGCTCGACCCCTACCGCCGGCGCATCGCCTCCCGGGTCTCCGCCGCGGCCGCCAGGACGCTCACCCACGCCGCCCTCGGCGGACCGCCCGGCCTGCTGCGCGCGGTCCACCCGTCGGTCGACTGGGACGGCCGCCACCTGCGTCTGAACACCCGCGTCGACTCCCTGGACTCCCTCGAAGGACGGCCCTTGATCCTCCAGCCCTCCGCCCTCGCCACCGGGATCTCCTTCAACCCGCTGGAGGACGAGGTGATCATCAGCTTTCCGGCGACCACCGCCCCGCTCGCCCCGGACCCCGAACTCCACGTGCCGCCCCGGGCCCTGGAGTCCCTGCTCGGCGCGACCAGGGCGGCGGCCCTGGTCGCCGCGGTCAGGACCCCGGCCCTCACCACCAACCGGCTCGCCGCCACCCTCGGCGTCTCCCCCGCCGCCGCGTCACGGCACGCCTCCGTCCTGCGCGACGCCGGCCTCCTCGCCACCGTCCGCAACGGCCGGACCGTCCACCACCACCCGACCCGCCTCGGCCTCGACCTCGCCCACCAGTCGGCCGCCGCCGACCGGGCGGAGCGCGCGGAGGGCTGAGCCGGGCCGCCGTCCGATCCGGTTCCCGGAGGCGGGCAGCGCGCTCCGGCCGGCCGTTCGTGCACCCGCTAGGGTGGACGAATGGATGATCTTGGAGCCATCGCCTGGCCGCCCGCGCCGATCATGACCGGGAGGCTCGTGCTCCGCGCGCCCGAGGCCCGGGACCGTGCGGCGTTCGTCGAGCTGTCCGCCTCGCCGGAGGTGAACGCCTACGTCGGCGGGCCCCGGCAGCGCGAGGTGCTGGAGCGCGAACTGCCCGAGGTGCCCGAGCAGTGGCCCGGCAGCTTCGTCGTCGAACTCGACGGGGCGATGATCGGACACGTCCTGCTCCGGCGGGCGACCGGCCACCGACGCCCGGCCGCCGCGGGGAAGCTCGACCTCGGCTACCTCTTCCTGCCCCGAGCCTGGGGACTCGGCTACGCCACCGAGGCGTGCGCGGCGGCGCTCGACTGGCTCACCGCCACCCTGCCCGGCGAGCCGGTCGTGCTCACCACCCAGAGCGCCAACACCGGCTCGATGCGGCTCGCGGCGAAGTTGGGGTTCACCGAGGTGGAACGCTTCGAGGCCTGGGACGCCGAGCAGTGGCTCGGCATGCGACCGCCGCCGAGCGCCGCGACGCGCATCGCGGATCGTGGATGACCTGACCGTCCACTGATCGGTCCCGCTCCGCGACCTGGCCGCAGCCGGCGCAGGCGAGGGCCTCCATCATGCTGACGCCGGACCGGATCCTGCACCGCCGTCTCCGCGCGAGACGGCGGCCGGGGTCTGGACGGCGGTCGGCAGCATGCCGGCAGCGTCGCGCAGGACGGTGCGCGCCCCCGGGCCCGGCGCCCCTGCGGGGCGTCCTGCTTCTCGGCCGCTCAGCAACGCCGGCGCCGCCCCGGGCTGCCGGCGCCGGTCCACATTCCGCTCCGCCTGCCGTGACCGGACCCTTCGACGGAAGGCCGAGGCCGGCACTGCGGAGACGCCTCTTCGCGAACCGAACCTCACCCCGCCGGTCGTCCGGAGGCGCACACGCTCCCCCCTGGACGAGGACGCCCCCCGCGGAGCCGGCGGTGCCTTCCGTGTGCCGCCGAGGCCGTTCCGGCCGGGGCGGGCGCGTGACGACCACCGACGCCGGGCACGGCGGGCCGGGCCGATCGAGGTCGACGGGGCACGTCACCGCCCGCGGCCCCCGGTGGGGCGCGGGGCCGGCGAGCCGGTGACGGTTTGAGCCGGCCCGCCGGTTGTCATGGATGCGGGCAGAGGTGGGTGGACCTCGGGGGCAGGCGGGCCCGGCCGGACGGCCGTTACCCGTCGGTCGCCGGTGACGGGCCGTCAACTCCGGTGCCAGGCTCGCGCTGAGGGCCCGGAGCCGGCCGACGGCGGAGACCGTCGTCCGCCGCCCCCCGGGGGCCGGGCCCTCACCATGTCGGCGGACGGGTCATCGGGAGGTCAGTGGTGAGGACGAGGAAGCTCGGGCGGGCGGCCGGGGCGGTGGCGGTGGTCGCCGCGACGGTGGCGGGGACGGTCGCCGGGACGGCGGGCACCGCCGGCGCGGCCTCGCTGGAGACGATCAGGCTCTGGTACTGCGACAAGCCGACGGTCTCGGTCGAGAAGCTGGCCGGCCTGAACGGCCTGTACCTCTGCGGAGGCGGGTTCGGCCGGGAGATGCCGATCTACACCTTCGACGACGGGACGGTGCAGACCTTCTTCATCGGCACGGACCACGCGGTGTGGACCTACTGGACCAACCCGGACGAGACCCGCAGCCCGCTGGTCTCGCTCGGCGGCCGCGCCACGAGCGACGTCCGGGTCAACGCCCACAACGGCGCCTTCGTCCAGCTGGAGGTGATCGGCACCGATTCCCGGCACTGGTTCAACAACCGTTCGGCGAACGGCAGCTGGAGCGGCTGGTTCCGGTAGCCGGACGCGCCCCGGACGTGCCCCTCCGCCGGCCGGTCGGCCGGCGGCCCCCTTCTACGAACCGGAGATCAACTGTGGGAAGCAAGAGGCTCAGCAGGGCCGCCGTGGTCGCGGCCACGCTGGTGGGCACGCTCGCCGCGACGGCGGGGACCGCCAACGCGGCCTGGGTGGACTACGTCAGGGTGGACCGGTGCCTGAAGCCGGCGGTCACGATCGAGGATCCCTTCCGCCAGGGCGACCGGATGCTCTGCGGTGGCAACGAAGGGGACATGACCCCCTTCTACACCTTCGACGACGGCACTCAGCAGTACTTCTACATCGGGCCGAACCACGATGTGTGGACCACCTGGAACAAGCCGAACGGGGACTTCGGCGGCCGGGTCTCGCTCGGCGGCGTCGCCACCGGCGACATCCAGGTCCTGGAGCGCCCCGGAGAGGTGGACGTCGTCGTGCAGGCGATGGACGGCGGGTTCTGGTACAGGTCCCGCTACCAGAACGGGAGCTGGAGCAACGGCTGGCTCCCGTGCGCCCCATCGGCGTGCCACGACATGCGCACCCCTCCCGGGCGTCCCCGTGCCGTGACGCCGGACGTCACGGCTGCGGAAGGCGCGGCGGACGCGGCGGGCCCGGCGGGCCCGGTGGCATCGGGAGGCTGAGCCCACCTCCGGATGCCACGGGGCGCCGGCGGCTGACGGGCCGGAAGCGGTGGCTGGCCGCCGAGGAGGAGATCTTCACGGTCGACGAGGAGTTCGTCAGGTTCAAGCTCGTCCACCCCTGATGCCGGACGAGTCGTAGGCCCCCCTCTCCCGGGAGAGGGGGGCCTACGCGTGGGCCGGGGTCAGCGGATCAGCTGTGACGCCCGGAGGCGGCGGTGCGGCGGCGGCGGGCGACGAACACGGCCGCGGCGCCGCCCGCCGTGAGGAGGGCGGCGCCGGTGGTCAGCGCGACGGTCTGGGTACCGGTGTCGGCGAGGCTCCCGCCGCCGGTCCGGGCGACAGGGGCGAGGGTCGGGCTGCCGCTGGGGCTCGGGGCGGCGGCGGTCGCGGACGTCGAGGCGGTGGCGGTGGCGGTGGCGGTGCCGCTCGCGGCAGCGGTGGCCGTCGCCGTGCCGGACGGGCGGGCCGTCGGGCTGCCGCTGGAGCTCGGGCTGGTGGAGGCCGTCGCCGTGGCGGTCGGGGACGCCGTGGCGGTCGGGGACGCCGTGGCGGTCGGGGACGCCGTGGCGGTCGGGGACGCCGTGGCGGTCGGGGTCACCGTCGCCGTGGGCGTCGCGGTCGCCGTGGCGGTCGGCGTGGGCGTCACGGTCGCGGTGGGCGTGGGCGTCACGGTCTGCGTCGGCGTGGGCGTGGCCGTCGGCGTAGGCGTCGGCGCGCTGACGAGCGTGTCGACGGCGGCGTTGCCGACCGGCTGCTGGGAGAGGTTGACGGCGTCGGCCCGGGTGGTCACGGTCCCGCCGGCGGTGGGAACGACGGTGAGGGTGATCGACACGGGGGTGGTGAACGTCGCCAGGTGCCAGCAGCTTCCGGACGAACCGGCCGCGAAGTCGCAGGTCCACATCTCGTCCGAGGTCGTCGCGGAGGTCACGGTGGCCGCGGCGCCGGACAGGGCGATGTTGACCATCGGGGCCCTCGACCTGGTGTCGGGGTTGTCGTTGGGCAGGTCGACGGTGACGGTGTAGGCCGTGTTCACCGGGACCGGCCCGGCGGGGCCGGCGATGCGGACGCTGGTGGCGGCGTGGGCGGCACCAGCGAAGGCCAGCAGGCCGAACGTGGTCACCGCCCCGGTGAGCAGGACCGGCAGGCCGCGCCGACCGCGGCGGGACGGTATCGCGGTGGAGACGAAAAGGGACATGGCTGGGGTGTGTCCTCCGGACAGGGCGCCGCGTCGCGGCGGGCCCTACCGGCCCGTCACGACGCAGCACGGCAGGGAAGGTACGCGAGACGTGTGTGTCCGGCTCACGATCCTGCCATGACATCCACAAACGGACTCACGCTTCCTCAGATCTGCTGAAGGGAACATGACCTGATAGCCACGCAGGAGACGGGTTCATCCCGCCCCCTGCGCTGCCAGCACCCTTGCCGCGAGTACCGCAGCGTGCTGCCGAGTCGGTTCTCACGCGGCGCCGTGCCGCTCCCACCAGGGCTCGAACGGCTCGGCATGGCTCAGAGCCGTGTCCCTGAGGGCGATCCACTTCTCGGGGCCGGGTTCCTCCTCGGCCCCGGTGAACACTCCGCCGTCGGCGTACGCCATCGAGACGGTGGACGATTCGTCGAACATCCAGAAGTCCGGCGCACCGGCCAGCGGGTTCGGCTTGTCGGTGACATCCAGGATGTAGAACTCCTCGCCGGCGGAGGCGAAGTCGGGTCGGCTGACTCGCCGGTTCGTAGGATGACAATGGCTAGCCGAGCCGGTGGCGGAGCCAGGCGAGGCCGTGGGTGCTGAGCGTGTCCCAGTGGCGGCCGGGGGTCTCGGCGGCGCGGAGGGTCCACAGACCGGTGAGGATCGCGCCGAAGGCCGTAACGGAGCGCTCGGGCGCGGCGCGCCACGGGGACACGCTGTCGGCCCAGCGCTCCGCGTGCTCGGGAGTGTGTCCGGCCTCGATCAGCCGGACGACCAGGTAGGCCGTGTCGGCCCACGCGGCACCCGGGGCGGGAAACGCCCAGTCGACGACGCGCACGGCCGGTCCGTCCACCAGGAGGTTCGGGCCGGTCAGATCGGTGTGGACCAGGGTCCTGCCGTCGATCAGATCGGGCGCTTCCCCCTCGGCCAGGGCCAACGTGTCCAGCCGTGTCACGGTCCACGGGTCGAGCCGGTCCCGGTGCCGGGCGCCGAGCGTCTGCCAGAGGTCCTGACCCGACCACCGGTCGGCCAAGCTGAAGGCGCGCAGGGGCGGCGCGGGGGTGAGTACTGTAGCGAGCGTCTCCAGCGTCCGCGCGACCAGGGGCAGATCAGCGGACCCCGGGGAGAGATCCGCGTGCCTGCCCGGAACGTGCTCGAATCCCAGAGCCAGCCACCCGCCGGCTTCGGTCTTCCAGAGCATGCGGGGCGCGATGTCCGCCGGGAGTACGGCATTCACGACGGACTCCAGACGGTGCATCCACGCCTTCGGGTTGTCCTCGCGCACGGCCTTGCAGAACACCGGTCCGCCGGGCGTCTCCAGCGTGGCGGCGAAGTCGGACACCGTTCCCGCCGTCGGGGCAACGGCAGCGGTCACCGCGCCCGTCCGGGCTTCGATACCGACGCGCAAGGCGTCCGGCAGTTGCGTCCAGATGTCGGCCATCAGGGGTTTCCTCGGGGTCGGTCCCGCCCGGCCCCGGATGGCGGGGCCGGGCGGGTGAGCTGATTCCGTTGCTAGCTGCTGTGGCAACCGCGGTGGCACTGGGAGCACTTGCCACTGCCGCTGGTGTCGCTACCGTCCCCTCCACTGCCTTCGGAGCACTCGGCCGACATGCTCCACAGATCGGCGTCCACGGCGAACCCGCTCGCCTCGATGACGGCCGCTGTGGGGGCGATGCCGATGCCCTTGGTGGATTCGTCCGCGCCGTCGGTCGGCACGTGGTGGAGGAACCGCCCGGACAGCGCGTGACAGAAATCGGCGTATTCGGTGGTGTGGAGAATGAACGTGTGCCATCCGATGTCCACCAGGCTCGACGGGGCGAGCCCGGCGCCGGGGTTGACCGCGCACGCTCCGAGGAAGGCGAGGGCCTGGTCCATGATGCGCTCGGCGAGCCCGGTCTCCATCTCCTCCGCCCGGGCGATTCGGATGACCATCCGATCGAACAGGGCTGGTTCGATGAGGGACCTGCCCGTGATCCGTTCCGTGCTGATCGACGTCACGTGGAATCAACTCCCCTGCTGGTCGAATCTCTCGACCAGCACGTTAGGCGTGCGGGAAGCGGTGACGGGCCCGTGATTCTCGAATATTCCAGGGCTTACGGATGGAATTGGCAAGGATTCCTCAAACAGCTCCGAGCGCCCTGCGGCATCGCGTCAAAACCCTGTGGGCATCCAGGCCAAAGACGGCCGCTTCGGCCATCGCGTCCCACACACGTGTGTACAGGGCGATGTTGTCCGCCTCGTCCAGCCACAGTTCCGCGTGCCAGTCCTCGACGATCACAAGCCGGTCATCGTAGATCCAGAACCCGTTGGCGGGCGGCAGGGCGAGCTGCGCCTCGAACGGCACGATCCCCAGCGTGACGGTGTCCAGGCCGATTACGCCACTGAGTCGGTCGAGCTGGGCGGCCATGACGACGGGTGGGCAGACCCTGGCACGCAGCGCGGCCTCCCACTGGAGGATGCGGAACTCCTTGTCCGGCCGGTAGAGCTCCTCCTGTCGTCGGACACGGGACCGCACCGCTTCCTCGACATCACGCGGTGACCGGTGGAGGTCGGCGGCCGCGTTGAACACGTGCCGGGCGTAGTCGGCAGTCTGGAGCATGCCGACGACGAGGGAGCCTTCCCAGGCTCGCAGGACCGTCGACCGCTGGTACTCGATCGTCAGCGTGTCCTGCACCGGCCGGTGGCCGGCCGCGAGCTGCCGTCTCCATGACCGGGACTGCGACTCGAACGCCCGCAGCCTGGCCGCCAGTTCGGACGCCACGGCGGGCTGACCGACACCCGCTGCCCATGCCTTGAGGTCGTCCTGGGTGGCGGTCTGCCGGCCGGTCTCCAGTTTGCTGACCTTGGACTGGGTCCAGCCCAGGTGCTCGGCCAGTTCCCGGCCCGTGAGTCCGCCCTCGGTGCGCAGCTCGCGGAGCCGCAGACCGAGGGCGGTGCGCGCTTGTTGGAAGTCGGTGCTCACACGCCGGACGGTACCTCAGCGGCGAAGGCCCGGTGCGGCACGGCGAAGTGCCGGGCGGCATCGCGGACCTGGCAGGCGCGAGCGACCTTGATCGGGTCGGTGATCAGCTCCACACCGGTCAGGTCGTCGTCGGGGTCGAAGTGCAGAAGGGCGATGACACGCGAGTCGAAGAGCCAGGTGTCCTCGGCCGGGAGGCCGAGGCGATCGGCGTCGGCGCGCCAGAGGTACCGGATGTCCTCGCCGACGGCGCCGTTCCGTTCGGCGTTGTCGAGCAGGTACCGCTGCCCCGGGGTGGGCGGGCTGTCCATGATCCGTACCCGCTCGAACCGCTTGCCGAGGGCCACCTGCTCGCGGCGCGAACGGCACCACGGGTCCTCCAGGTCCCAACCGGCCGGCTGCCCGGCGGTGAACCGGCGGTAGGTCTCGGTGAGTTCGTCGGACCGGTACCTGCGCCGGGTCTCCAGCCGGAAGGCCGTGTGCTCGAAGCTCTCGAACATGCCGTCGAACTCGTCGAAGCCGATCAGCACCGGCTCCCGCTCCACGTCTCGCGGAGCGAAGTCGGCGAGCAGCACGCGGGGAACGACCACGAACCCTTCGCCGGGTTTGACGTTGCGGAGCTGTGCCACCTCGTCGGGATCCGTGACGACTTCGCCCTGCACCAGCACCTCTCCGGTCTCGACGTCCTCGTAGAGCGTCGGACACCCGTTGTTCCCCGAGTTGCTTCCGATGTACCGCAGTCGTCGGCTCACAGCTGCTCCCCTCGCTGTCGGTCTGCCCGGTTCAGGATGCCGTGGGGCCGTCCCCTGAATGGGTGCTGATTCTCGAAAATTCTCCCAAGATGCCAGAAGGCCGCGACCCGGGCGGCTCGTCGCGAAGCTCGGTTGCGGGTCTCTTCAGGGCTGCCGTGGGATCGGGTGGTTCGGGGTGTCGAGCCAGGGGGTGTGGCCTTCGGGGGTGGCGGTGAGGCCGAGGCGGGGGTGGGTGGGGCGGCCGTGGGTGGTCCACCAGTGGTGGGCGGACTCGACTTCGGTCCAGAGGCGGCGGGGGCCGGACTGGTACACCTCGTACTCGGTGCGGCCGCGCTCGTAGTCGGCGGAGGCCCAGGACCGCTTGTCCCTGCTGTAGAGCCACAGGGTGTAGGCGTCGTCGTCGTAGCGCTCGGCACGCCAGAAGGCTCCGGGGACGGCGAGGCCGATGACGAACTGCTGGAACCACTCGCCGGTGTCCCGCGGGGAGAGCGTGGTCGTGCTCCGCACGCCGTCCGCCGGCCACGGGACCCCGTGCAGGTAGTCGGCGAACGGGGGCCGCTGCGTGCGCTGCTGGCGCAGCCGCATGAAGGCGGAGCCGCCCGTGAAGCGGCCGACCGCCCGGGTCCCGTCGTCGCTCACGGTGAGCCGGACGATCTGCTCGCCGCCGTACTCCGTGCCGAACGGCGCCACGATCACCGCGCCCGGGGCCGCCTGCGCCAGCCACGCCGGGGGGATCGACAGCACGGAGCAGGTGGCGATGATGCGGTCGTACGGTCCCCCCTCGGCCCACCCCTCCCGGCCGTCGCCCTCGACCACCCTGGGCGACAGTCCGGCGCGTTCCAGGTTCCTCCGGGCACCGCGGGCGACGTCCGCGTCGTACTCGACGGACACCACGTCGGCGTCGCCCAGGCGGTGGGCCAGGAGGGCCGCGTTCCACCCCGTGCCCGTGCCGATCTCCAGCACCCGGACGCCCGGCCGGACGTCCAGGTCCCGGAGCATCGAAGCCACCATGGTCGGCATGGAGTTGGAGGAGGTGGGGGTCGCGCCGAGGCCGTCGCCGTGGTGGCGGCCGTCGTCCCACTGGGTGGTCAGCGGGATGTCCGAGTGGACCGCGCGCCACCACGCCTCCGGGTCCTCCGAGCGGTGGACGGCGGGGTGCTGCCTGGTGCCGTTCGCGATGCCCGGCCAGATCCGGTCCGGGACGAACAGTTCGCGGGGCACGGCCTCGAACGACGGGAGCCAATCCGGCGTCAGGGCGCCGCTGGACACCAGCGCGGAGGCGAGCCCCCGGGGGCCCGCCTCCTGGTGCGTCCCGCCGGTCACTTGCCGCCCGCCGGGTTCTGGCCGTCCGAGGTGTTGCCGCCCTCGTCCGAGCCGCCACCGCCGTGCCCGGAGCCCTTGTTGCTGTCGTCCTGCTGCTTGCCGCCGTCACCGGGGCCGGTGCCGCCTCCGTGCTTGCCCATCTCGGTGCCCTCCGTGCTCGTCGTGCCTGCGGGAAGGTCGCTCTCCCCGTGTGGTGCCCGGACGCCGAAGGCCCGGTTCCGGCCCTCCGGCGGGAGTCGGTGTCGTGAAGCACACCGGATCGCCGCTCCTGGCCCTCCCTGTGAAGCAGGGCCACTGAAGTGCACACCCAGCGTACGGAGCGTCACCGGTCGATTCCACAGCGCAGCTCCCACGGGGTAAGGGCGGCCCTCGCACAGCAGGTGGCCGTCGGGTCGACTGCGTGAGCGCCACGGGCGCCGGTGGCGCCGGCCGGGGATCACCCAGCGACCGTACCGGGTGATCGCGGAGTCCCAACCCCCTGGAGCTGCCGCCCTTGAGCCGGGCAACTCCACATCTCACCGCGAAACATCACCCGCCGTTCCATTCCGGGGCGAAGGGACTTCACTCAACAGCTTCCTCACCTTCAGATGCACACGGAGGATACCCCCCAGCCTGCGGGCCATGGCCGAAACGGTGTCCGATTTTCGTATCGCAACGACCCGCTGTCTAATATTTCATTGCGCGTGCAAAGCACTTGATCGGCACACGAACGGAGAAGTGATCATGCGATTCCGCGCACTGACCGCCGTTTCGGCGCTCACCGCCCTCACGCTCCTCGGCATGGTTCCGGTGGCGCAGGCGGCCGGCCCGTCCGCTCCCGCCTCGAACACCGAGGTCAAGATCGAGAAGCTGACTCCGGAACTGTCCCGGGCGGTGGACGCGGCGCGCGCGGAGGCGGTCGAGTCCGGAACGGCGAGGTCGTACTACGTGTGCTTCCAGGCGCACGCGCGGGGCGCCGGATGGACCAACACGGTGTGCAGCGACGGTCCGGGCTTCACCGGATCCGAGGGCCACAACGACCCGATCGACCGCGTCGTCTTCACCGTGGGCGGCGGCCTGGACTTCAACACTCAGCTGCACTTCAGGAACGAGGGCACCACCGCTCCGATCCACGTGCCTTCGAGCTACCAGGTCGAGCTCTCCAACCCCAACGGTAACGTGATCGAGGCCATTCGCCTGTGGAGCAGCAACGCGCCCATGAAGGCCGCCGCCCACGTGCAGAACGTCGGCTGGAAGGGCACGGACCAGTGGTCGTACGACCAGTGGATCGGCAGCATCGGTGAGGCCCGCTGGATGGAAGCCTTCTGGATCGACATCTGATCGGCTCCTGGGGGTTGGCGTCGCACCGACGCCAACCCCTAGGCGCTGGTTGGGACATGCGGGAGTCAGACCGACCGGGCGAAGTCGAGGAAGGACTGCCAGGCGGTCGGGGTGAAGGTGAGGTGGGGGCCGGACTTGTCCTTGGAGTCACGGACGAGGACGGCGGAGGTCGTCTCGGCGACCTCGATGCACTCGCCGCCTTCGTTGCTGCTGTGGCTGCTCTTGTGCCAGCCGACCTCGATGCACTCGCCGCCGTCGGGGCCGCTGTGGCTGCTCTTGAACCAGGCGATCTCGACGCAGGCGCCGCCCTCGTTACCGCTGTGGCTGCTCTTGAACCACACCAGTTCGCTGCTCATGGCTCTCCCTGAAGTGAGGCTGTTGTAGCGCGCGTTCAGGATACGGAGCGCCCGTCCACGAGGCCATGGGGCACAACCCGCACAGGAGGGGGACGGGACCCACACAGAAAGCGGCCGTCCACTGAGGGGTGGACGGCCGCGATGCGCCGAGCGGGGAGACTGGTCGTCAGACCGACTGCGCGAACTCGACGAAGGACTGCCAGGCCTCCGTCGAGAAGGTGAGGTGGGGACCGGACTTGTCCTTGGAGTCACGGACGAGCACGGCCGACGTCGCCTCAGCGACCTCGATGCACTCGCCGCCCTCGGCACCGCTGTAGCTGCTCTTGAACCACACCAGATCGCTGCTCATCGCTCTCCCAGAATCTTCTCGATCAACGACAGGGACTCCTGCGGAGTGCACGCCTGGGCCCGGAGGGTGCCGTACCGCGCATTCATGACACGAACCTCCTCCTGATCCGTGATCAGCCTACTGCTTGTCTGCACCTCGATGTAGGCCATCTGCGGGCGGTTCTTCGGGGTGATCAGGATGAACGGGCCATCCACTCCGGCGTGCTCCGTACGGTCCATGGCGAGCACCTGAATCACCATGCCGCGGGTGCTCCCGACCTTCAGCAGGTGACGCAGCTGCGCCTCGTGAACGTCCCAGCCTCCCAACGGCCGACGAAGCACGCTCTCGTCGATCACCCAGCTGAACACGGCGCGAGGCCACTTCGTCAGGATCTCCTGCCGCGCCATGCGGGCCGCGACGCGCGTCTCGATTACCTCCTCGGGGAGGATCGGCTGGCGCATGGAGAAGACAGCACGCGCGTGGTCCTCGGTCTGCAGGAGTCCGGGGATTCCGTACAGGCTGACACAGTGAAGCTCGTGGGCCACCGCCTCCAGCCCCGCGTACCCGCGGAACCACTCGGGGTGCCGCACACGCGCCTTGGCCTTCGCCCGCTCGATGTCGTCGGCGATGACGAGCAGCAGCCCGCCGGCGTCCAGCACCCTTTCCGCCGCCTCCAGCAGCTCCCGCTGCGGCGTCCGCTTCCCCTGCTCCACCGCACCGATCAGGCTCTCGGTGTAGCCGACCTCCTTGGCGAACTCCTTCTGCGTCAGGCCCGCCCGCTCGCGCAGCAGCTTGATCTGCTTGCCGACCGCTCGCAGGAAGTCCGACACCTCGGACAGGTCCTCGTCGAGCTGCGGGCGCGCCACGTCGCCGCTGTCTCCGCCGGTCCCCTTAACTTCGGTCATTCCGACCTCCCCATTTTCCGGTCACGGCCGACCGCCGTCACGTGACACTTTCCGCACACACACAGGCACTCACCGTGCCCACCGGATGCGTCGTCAGCCTAAGCCCGGGGGGGCAGGCTTTTCCCCATGAAGTCCGAAATTCCCCTCGACGACCCCGAGCCGCGCGCCCACACCGCGCTCCTCACTGCCACCCCCAAGGGCGCCGCGATCGGCCGTCGGATCGCCCGGCAGCAACTCACCGCCTGGGAGCTCAACTCCCTTTGGCCGGAGGCTTTTCACCATGCCCTGATCATCGTCGCGGAGCTGGCCGCGAACGCCTCCACGCACGGGCGCATGCCGGGGCGCGGGTTCGAGCTGCGCCTCTCGCTCACCACCGCGCGCCGGGCGCGCACCACCGTGCTCCGGATCGAGGTCTCGGACTGCCGGGGCGACCGCCGGCCCGTCCTCCCGTCGGCGGCCTGCCCGATGGACTCCCAGTCGGGCCGCGGACTCACCCTGGTCGACGCGCTCGCCGACCGCTGGGGCACCCTGCCCCGGGACCCCAGCGCCAAAACCGTCTGGGCCGAACTCGACCTCTCCATGGCCGAGTTCAAGCCCGCGTCCGACCCCTCCCCCACCCCCACCGACGATGTCGCCGCCTGACCGGACCCCGCACACCCGCCACAGCCCGGCCGCCGCCGCGGCCTACACCGTCCTCCCCCTCACCCTGCTCCTCGCACTGGTCGCCTGGATCTACCCCGTGCTCAAGTACCACCACAACCTGCACCACCCCACGCCCCCGGCCGCCACGGCGGCCGTGTCCCCCAACCCCTGACCGCCGCACAGGAAGTCGGCCCCGCCGACTTCCTACTCCTCCCCCGCCGCCGGTCGCCGGGCGTCGACCTCGATCTCGATGCGCATCCGGGGGTCGGCGAGTCCGCAGACCATCATGGTGGCGGCGGGCCGCACCTCCCCGAAGTACCGGCGCAGCACGGGCCAGCAGGGCTCGAAGTCCTCCCGCTCCGGCAGCAGGTAGCGCACCCGTACCACGTCGGCGAAGGTGCAGCCGGCCTCGGCCAGGGCCGCGCCGATGTTGCGCAGGCACTGCTCGGCCTGCTCGACCGCGCCCTCGGCGATCGTCATCGTCCGGTAGTCGAATCCGGTGGTCCCGGACACGTGCACCGCATCGCCGACGACCACCGCCCTCGCATAGCCGATCTGCTCCTCGAAGGTGGAACCGCTGAGAATGGCACGTCGCTCCGTCATGCGGCGAACGCTAAGCGCGCTGCGGCGATACGTCCAATACCCGGAAAACCATCGCCTGATATCCCTAGGAATATGGACCGCCCCGAACTCCCGCTCCCCCAGTTGCACGCTTTCGCCGTGCTCGCCGATGAACTGCACTTCGGGCACGCCGCCGCCCGGCTCGGCATCGCGCAGCCCCCGCTGAGCCAGCAGATCGCCCGTCTGGAGGCGAAGGTCGGGCACCCGCTGTTCGTCCGCGCGCCGGGGCGCGTCGCGCTCACCCCGGCCGGGCACGAGCTGCTGCCCGCGGCGCGGCGCGCGCTCGCCGACCTCGCCGACGGGCTGGCCGCCGCCCGGGCGGTGGGCGACGGGCGGGCCGGGCGGCTGCGGATCGGGTTCTCGGCCTCCCTTGCGCTGACCGTCCTGCCACCGCTGCTCGGCACCTTCCGCGCCCGCTACCCGGGGGTGGACCTGGACCTCCGCGAGATGACCACCGCCCCGCAGCTCGCCGCCCTCCAGGAGCGGTCCATAGACGTCGGGCTGCTGCGCGAACCCCCGGAGGACGCCGAAGCGGGGCCGCTCGACTTCCGGACGGTGCTCACCGAGCCGTTCGTCGCCGTGCTCCCGGCGGACCATCCGCTCGCCGCCCAACGGTCGGTCGAGGTCGCCCAGTTGGCGGACTCGCCGTTCGTGCTGCTGCCGCGCCCGGTCGGCCCCCGGCTCTACGACCGGATCACCGGGCTGTGCGGAGCGGCCGGCTTCGCCCCGAGGATCGCGCAGCACGCGGTGGAGTGGCCGACGGTGTGCGCGCTCGTCGGCGCGGGGCTCGGGGTGTCGCTCGCCCCGGCGAGCATCCGGCGGCTGCGGCTGCGGGAGGTCGCCTTCCGTCCCGTCGAGCCGCGCACCGCCCGCACCCGGGTCGCCGCCGCCTGGCGACGGGAGGACCGCAGCCCCCTGGTGGCCAACCTGCTGGCGGCCCTCGACGGGAGCGGCGCCGCGCGATCGGGATCGAGCCGGCCCGGATTTCGTTCGTCCACGCTCTAGATTTAGATCTCATACGAACAGTATGGTTGCTGCCAACTGACCGCGGCAGCAGCCCGGTTGGACACGCGTCACGTCTTCCCCTGGGGGGAACATGAAGAAGCCCGGCATTCTCGCCACCATGGCCCTGACCCTCGCGGCCACCCTGGGCCCCGTCGCCACCGCCCAGGCGGCACCGGCCCAGAGCGGCCCCGAGGCCACCACGACGGCCACCAGCAGCACGGTCGCCACCACCGCCGGCGGCTGCGTGGTCATGTTCGACGACGGAGCCCCGGTCGCGCCCATCCTGTGCAACACCGAGCCCCGCGACATCGACTGGCCGGACGGCCGCCGCGAGTGGGTGATGATCGGCAGCGACCAGCAGGTCTGGCACACCTACCAGTTCAGCGCGAACGGATCCTGGTCCAACTGGTCCGTCCTCGGCAGCGCCAGCGGCGTCCAGGCCGGCGTCTGGCGCTGGTACAGCACCCTCAGCACGCCCGTGGTGAAGGTGTACGGCAGCGACTCCAACTACTGGTGCAACACCATCGGCGGCAACGGCATGTGGACCGACTGGTACACCTGCTGACCCGTAGCCGGGTGAGCGGACGGGAGTCGGTGCGACTCGGCGGTGCCGGTCGCGCCGGCTCCCGTCCTCGCCTCCCCCTACCCGGCGGCCGGGTGGTCGGTGGTGATCGCCTTGACCATGCCGTCGGCCCGGGCCTGGCCGTACTGGCTGACCAGGGCGTCGTGGAACAGCTGCCACTGGTGCTTGATCTCCACGGTCGCCTGCTCCATCACCTGGGTCAGGTTGTTCTTGCCCTCCGAGAACGGCAGCTTCGCCCGCTGGAAGCCGCTGTGGTCCTTGGCCAGTCCGACGCCGTTGCCCCGGTACTGGGCGTCCGGATCGCCGTCCTGGTGGGTCACCCGCGGGGAGCCGTGTTCGCAGTCGTTGTTGCGATCCCCCTGGGCGTCCTCGTCGTTGTGGTAGCACCCGGTGATGAGGCGGGGGTCCAGTCGCTCGGAGAACTTGGCGAGGACGTTGAGCTCGGACCAGTCCTGCCGGTAGACGGCCATGTCGAAGATCGGCGCCGGTGCGGACTGCGCGAGGCCGGGGGCGTTCAGGTGGCTGACCTTCTGGGTCAAGTCGTGCTTGTCGGCGTAGTTGCTGTGCGCGTAGAAGTCCTCGATCGCGTGCCAGGAGCGCCCCAGGCCGTCGAGGACCTCGCACTTCTTGAGATCCGGCCCCTCGTCGAGCTTGCAGTCCTTGACTTCCACCTGGGCCTTCACCGGCGCTCCCGCCGCGTCCACGAGGCCGTCGGCGGCGGAGACGGCCCGGATGAAGCCGGTGTACGCGTACTGCGCGCAGTTCTGCAGGTCACGGAAGGCGCGCAGGCGGCTGCGCGGGTACGGCTTCCCGCCGTTGTCCTCGTCGGTCAGGTAGTCGGCGTTGTCGCAGTGCTCTCTGGAGTCGTCCCCCCAGGGCTTCTTGTCGCTGACGTTGACCGCGCGGGCGGCCAGCTCGCTCGTGGCCTTCTCGAACGTCACGGCGTCCAACGTGATCTTGGTGTGGTTGGCCGTGACGAAGGCCTCCGCCGGGGAGGCGGTCGCCAGGAGCTGGAGCAGGAGGCAGCCGACGGCCACCGGGCCGAGCAGCCGCACCGGCAGGCGGTGTCGCGGGTTGTCCTTGGGCATGGGTCCAGTGGAACCCCGATCGGCCGCGCACGGAGGTGTGTGCGCGGCCGATCGGTGGAGCGTGGAGGACCGTTCTCCTCCGGACGGGCTCTAGCGCGGCACGGCTCCCGCGCGCGCCGGGACCAGCCGGGGCACCAGGCGGACGTAGGCGACCATGCCGAGCACCTCCACCAGGGTCTGGGTGACGACGACGGCGGCCGCGACGGCGAACGCGTCCGGCAGGGCGAGGGCGAGCGGCAGGACGACCAGGGAGTTGCGGGTCGCGCCGGTGAAGACGATCGCCCGGGAGGCGCCGGTGCCGAGCCGGAAGAGCCGGGCGACGGCCTTCCCCGCGAACGCCATCACCACCAGAAACAGCACGTAGAACGGGATCACCCCGGCGACGTCGCCCAGACTGTCGCCCAGCTTCGGGACCTGGGAGGCGACCACCGTCAGCAGGGTCGCGGCCATCAGCGGCACCATCGTGGTGGTCGCGGCGTCGGCGACCCGCTGCCCGGCCGGACGCCGCGCCGCCCAGGCCTGGAGCAGCCAGGCGAGGGCGAGCGGGACCACGATCAGGGTGAGGAAGGCCCGCAGGAACGGCCCGACCTCGACGATGTCCGCCAGCTCCGGGCCCATGAACAGGTAGAGGAACACCGGGAGCAGCAGCATCTGCGCCACCAGCAGCAGCGGAGTGGCGGCGAGCAGGCGGCGGTTGGAGCCGCCGGCCAGGCCGGAGAAGACGATGACGTAGTCCACGCACGGGCAGAGCAGCACCAGCAACACCCCGATGCGCACCGCCCGGTCGTCCGGCAGGAAGGCGAACAGGGCGGCCACCACCAGCGGGACGACGGCGAAGTTCACCGTCAGCGCGGCGGTCAGGAAGCGGGTGTCGCGCAGCGAGCGCAGCAGTTCGGCGGCGGGCACCTGGAGGAAGGTGACGAACAGCAGGGCGCCCAGTACGGGGTTGATGGCGTGCTCCAGGCCGGGGCCGGCGCCCGGGGCCAGCCACCCCAGCAGCCCGCCGAGTGCCATCGCGGCGAGGTAGACCGCCACCTGGTGCTCGTCCATCCACGCGACCGGGCCTCCGCCGCCCTGCGGTCCTTGCTCCGCCACCCTCACCGCTCCCCACATCTCGACGCCGGGCCGGCCGCCACGGTGGCGGACCGGCGTCCATCCTCGCAGGTCAGGAAGGGGACCGGCGGCTCAGGAGCCGTCCTGGCAGGAGGCCTTGCGGCGCTTGTCGAACTCCTTGGCGGTGAGCAGCTTGTAGTCCCAGTCCCAGCCGCCGGCCGCCCAGGTGCCGGCCGGGAGGGCGAGCAGCACGTCCCCGGGGACGGTCACGGTGAGGGCGCGGTTGCGGACCACCTCGACGGTGTAGCGCCGGTCGGCGCCGAGCCGGGCCGGGAGCCGGCCGTAGGTCATCCAGCCGGGCGGCAGGGCGCCGAGGTCGACGGTGTCCACGACGGAGCGGCCCTCGTGCGGGCGGACCTCCAGCTTCTCCGCGCCGGGGAAGACGGTGACCCGGACGGCGTGCAGGCGCTCGTCGTGGCACACGCCGG
This sequence comes from Kitasatospora sp. NPDC059462, assembly GCF_042749955.1. NCBI lineage: Bacteria > Bacillati > Actinomycetota > Actinomycetes > Kitasatosporales > Streptomycetaceae > Kitasatospora > Kitasatospora sp. NPDC059462. Next base: position 38,874 of record NZ_JBHYUU010000049.1, read on the forward strand.
TGCGGACGACCAGCTTGCCGGCCTCCACCCGGACGGCGATCAGCTCGTCCTGCTTGGGCTGCGGACCGCCGCAGCCGACCACCGCCGCCACGGCCGCGGCCACCGCCACCACCACGCCCCACCTGCGCCGCCGCACCCCGTGCCTCCTCCGCACCCGACCGACCTTCGACTCGTCCGGCCTTCGACCCGACCGGACCGATCCTGCCCCACGGGGCGCACGCGCCGCACAGGAGGGGCGGTTAGGGGGCGCGCGAGGTGGTGAAGGGGGGCGCGCGGGCTCAGCGCGCCGTCACGGCCCCGGCGAGGCGGGTGAGAGCGGCGGCCGCGGCGGTGTCCCCGCCCGGGGAGAAGACGTGCAGGACGAGCCCCGTCTCGCCGGGGCCGGCGGGGACGTGCAGGGCCTCGAAGTCCAGGGTGAGGGCGCCGGTCAGCGGATGGTGCAGGCGCTTGCGGCCCGCCGCGCACATCACCACCTCGCCGGACTCCCAGATCCGGCGGAACTCCACGCTGGCCGCCGACAGTTCGGCGATCAGCGCGGTCAGCTCCGCGTCGTCCGGCCAGGTGCCGGAGGCCACCCTTAGCTGGCCGACCGCCTCGGCGGCGCGGGCCGGCCAGTCCGGGTGGACGGTGCGGGCGGCGGCGTCCCGGAAGAGGAAACGGGCCTGGTTGCGGTCACGGCGCGCCGGATCCCCCGCGCCGCCGAGGAGTTCGGCGCCCAGGGCGTTCCAGGCCACCACGTCGAGGCGGTGGTCGGTGACGAAGGCGGGCAGGTCCGCGCCCAGCGCGTCCAGCATCCGGCGCAGCACCGGGCCCACCCGGGGCGTCGGCGGCGGCACCCGGCGGCCGCAGGCCAGGGTGTCCAGGTGGCGGCGCTCCGCCTCGTCCAGGCCGAGCGTGCGGGCCAGCGCCGCCAGCACCTCCTGCGACGGCTGGGTGGAACGGCCCTGCTCCAGGCGGACGTAGTAGTCGACGCTGATGCCCGCCAGCTGCGCGAGTTCCTCGCGGCGCAGCCCGCGCACCCGCCGCCGGCCACCGCCCGCCAGCCCGACCCGCTCGGGGGCGACCCGGCCGCGGCGGGCCCGCAGGAACTCGCCGAGGGCGCGCCGGGGGTCGACGGAGCGGGCGGCCCGGTCGGCGGGGACGGCTCGACCGGCGGGGGCGGCTCGACCGGCGGGGTCCGCCTGACCGGCGGGGGCGGTGGTGGCGGTGTCCATGCCCTCCAGTATGGGTGGCCCTCGCAGTACCAGGAGCGGGAGTCCACCGGAAGCACAGGGATCTGGCCGCGCGGCGCGGGGCGGGCGAGGGTGGGCGTCATGAACAGCCACGCACCCCAGCAGCCGCCCGCCGACCGGCCCCGCCGCGTCCTGGTCGTCACCGCCCACCCCGAACCGCGCTCCCTCACCGCCGCGTTGGCGGACTTCGCCGTGGAGCGGCTGCGCGCCGCCGGGCACCAGGTGGAGGTGTCCGACCTGTACGCGATGAAGTGGCAGGCCGGTCTCGGCGCCGACGACTTCCCCGGGCACCCGGCCGGCGCCCGGCTGGAGGTGCTCGCCGCCCAGGGCGAGGCGACCCGCGCCGGGCGGCTCGCGGCGGAGATCGCGGCCGAGCAGGAGAAGCTGCGCCGGGCGGACGCGGTGGTGTTCCAGTTCCCGCTGTGGTGGTTCTCGGTGCCGGCGGTGCTGAAGGGCTGGATCGACCGGGTGCTCACCTTCGGGTTCGCGCACGGCCCCGACGTCCCGCCGCCGTACAGCGAGGGCGCGCTCGGCGGCAGGCGCGGGCTCCTGGCGGTGAGCGTCGGCGCGCGCGAGTCGGCGTTCTCCGACCGGGGCGCGCACGGGCCGCTCGCGGACGTGCTGTTCCCGCTGCAGCACGGCGTGCTCTGGTTCACCGGCATGGCGGCGCTCGAACCCTTCGCCGCGTACGGGACGGTGGGCCTGCCGGAGGAGGAGTTCGAGGCCGTCGCGGAGGCCTACGGACGGCGGCTGGACGGGCTGTTCACCGAGGAGCCGGTGCCGTTCCGGCGGCTGGACGGCGGCGACTACGGGCGGGACATGCGGCTGCGGGAGGGTCTGGAGCGGCCGGGCACGAGCGGGCCGGGGCTGCACCTGCTGCGCTGACTCAGTGGGGCGGAAACCGGCTTGACCAACGCCTCTGTGGATCAGCAGGGTTGGGCGGGTGACCGGCACGGATGTCCGCGCGTTTCCCGCCTCACCGTCGGAGTGTGCCGATTCCCTTCCCGTTCGACGCCCCGCCGCTGGAGGGCCGCCTGGTCCGCCTGGAGCCCCTCGACCGCCGGCACCTCGCCGACCTCGCGGCCGCCGCCGAGGAGGAGCGCGGCTCCTACGGCTTCACCGCCGTCCCGCGCGCCGAGGACCTCCCCCGCTACCTCGACGAGCACGCCGCGCGCGTCGAGGCCGGGCGGCTCGCCCCCTACGCCCAAGTGGACCGCGCCACCGGACGGGCCGTCGGCGCCACCGCGTACTGGGAGCCGCGGACGTGGCCGTCCGGCGAGGGCCTGTGCGCGATCGAGATCGGCTGGACCTGGCTCGCCGCCTCCGCCCAGGGCACCGGAGTGAACACCGAGGCGAAGTACCTGCTCTTCCGGCACGCCTTCGAGCAGTGGCGGGTGGCCCGGGTCGACCTCAAGACCGACGCCCGCAACGCCCGTTCGCGCGCCGCCCTGGCCGCGGTCGGCGCCACCTTCGAGGGCGTGCTGCGCAACTGGTCGCCGTCGTGGGCCCCCGGTGAGACCGGACGGCTGCGCGACTCGGCGATGTTCTCGGTCACCGCCGAGGAGTGGCCGCGGACGCGGGCCCACCTGGAGCGGCGGATCGCTCAGAAGGAAGCCGCGGCGAGGACCGCGCCCCACGAGGCGTAGACCACGCAGAGCAGCAGCCAGACGCCGAGACCGGCGGTCACGGCGGCGAGGATCCGGCCGAGGCGGCCGCGCCGTTCCTTCGGGCGGCGCAGCTGCCGCACGCCGAGGACGATCAGCAGGACGGCGACGGCGCCCACGGCGCAGGTGAGCACGGGGTTCTGACCGAAGGCCAGGACCGTGAGCGCGACGACGGCGGCCAGGGAGGCGGTGGTCAGCAGCGCGAGCAGCGTGCCGAGCACCGCCTCGCCCACGAGTTCGAGCACGAACTCGCCGATCGCGCGCAGGCAGCCGCGTACCGGGCCGTGCGGGGGGTCGGTCACGGGTGTCGGGTCGCCCGGCCGGTGGACGGGGGCGTGCGGGGCGGGTCCGTCAGGGGCGGGGGCGTGCGGGGCGGGTCCGTCCGGGGCGGGGGCGTGCGGGCTCGCGTCGCTCATGGTTCCCCCTCCCCCCGGTCCCGGCACGCTAGCACGGGCGGTCCGGGGTGGCGGGGCGGTCGGGACCCGCCGGCCGGTCCGGGGTGGCGGGCCGGGCCGGGCCCTGCGGGCGGTCGTCGAGGAGGGCCCGGCCGAGCGGGGTGAGGGCGTGGCGCACGCCGGGGCCGGTGCGTTCGGTGGTCAGCAGGCCGGCGGCGCGCAGGACGGTGGTGTGGTGGCTGGCGGTGGCGGCGGAGGTGCCGGTGCGGCGGGCGAGTTCGGCGGTGCCCGCCGGGTCGGCCGCCGCCCGCAGGGTCCGGGCGCGGGTGGTGCCGAGCAGCGCGACGAGCGCGCCGTCCTGCTCCTCGGCGGCGGCCGCCGCCCAGACCGTCCGGTAGGTGGTGAGGTCACGGGCCAGCGGGTAGTGCAGCACCAGCGGGTGTTCCGGCCCGCGGTTGTCGGTCATCGCCATCGGCTCGGGCCAGAAGAAGGTGGGCACGAGCAGCATGCCGGTCCCCCGCAGGTGGATGTCCGCCTCCAGCGGGCAGGGCACCGACAGCACCGGCGCCGTCCAGCGGATGTCCGGATGCAGCGAGCCCAGCAGGCCGTCCAGCCCCGTGTCGGCCGTCGCCAGCGCCCGGGCGGTCCGCTCGGTGTGCGCGGCGGCCAGCAGCTGCGACCAGTAGGGCGCGACCGCGAACGCGTGGTACTGGCGGATCCTGCGGTCCACCACGCCGCGCCACTCGCGGGAACCGCCGTGCAGTTCGCGCACCCAGCGGGGCGTCCTCGGCCGCAGGTACTCCAGGACGGTCAGGTCCGCCGCCCAGCGCCGGCGCGGCAGCGACCAGGTGTGGTCCAGGCTGTCCGGCAGGCTGTCGGTGGCGGCGTGCAGGAACGCCTCCGGGGCCTCCGTCGCCCCGGCGGGCGTCGCCAGCTCGAACAGCGCGCCCAGTTCGGGGCGCAGCCGCTTGCGGGTCCTGCTGCGCCAGCCTTCCAGGGCCACTCCCCCCACATCGCGGGCCTGTACCAGGGACAGGCTCAGGACCGTCTCGGTGAGCGGGTCCGGTGCCCGCGCGATCCGGACCCTGGTCAGGTCGTCGTGGGTGAAGTGGATACGCAGCAATCCGGGCCCTTCCGTCGGCCTCCCGGCGGGGTGCGGCGACGTCCCGGACGCGCCCCCACCGATCCCTGCGGCCCCGGGCGGCCGTGAGCCCACCGTAAGCGGACCGTTCGGGCGCGTCGGGCGCGTTGCCCGGCTCTGACCGGTTCGTGGCACGGCGCGGACATTGCGCGGCCCGAATTCGATGCAGCTCGAATGGTCTTGGGACGAACCGCGTCCGTTCGTGAGACTGGCGGCCGAGGGCGCCCCAGTGCGGCGCCCCGTCCCAGGTGAGGAGTGCGTCCGTCATGCGATTCACCCGTCAGTCCGTCGTCCGCTCCGGTGTCGTCGCGGGCAGCGTGCTCGCCGCCGCGGCCATGCTGGCCTCCCCCGCGCAGGCCGCGCCGGTGTTGCACGGCTACGCGAACGCCGTCCAGGGCAAGTGCCTCGACATCCGCGGCGGCTCCACCGCCGAGGGCGCGCTGCTCCAGGAGTTCAGCTGCAAGAACGCCTCGAACCAGCGGTTCTGGTCGGACGACTCGGCCGTCGGCGGGACCGAGATCCGGGTGCAGAGCTCGTTCCTCTGTCTCGAACCGACCACGCCGAACACCTACAGCACCATCATCCAGCGCCAGTGCTCCGGCGCCGGCAACCAGCGCTGGGAGCTCGTCCCGGCGGGCGTCAACGCCGTGGCGCTGAAGAACAAGGCGAGCGGGCTGTGCCTTCAGGACTGGCTCTCGGGGGACGGCAGCCGGCGCGACGTCATCATGTGGACGTGCGACAACAGCTCCTACCAGGCGTGGGTGATGCGCTAGTCCGGCGGGCGGGGCGGACCGGGCGGAGCGGGCGGTCCGGGCGGTCGGTTCCGGGTGCGGCCGCCGTTCAGACGGCCGCACCCGGGGCGGCGGTGGAGCCGGCCTGCCGGCCGAGGGTGCGCTCGGCCTTGGCGACGGCGGCCCGGTAGTAGAGCGAGGCGAGCTGCGAGGCGTCCGAGTCGCGCTGGAAGAAGCCGTAGGCGAGCGCGACGTCCCCGAGGCGTTCGAGGCCGAGGTAGCCGTTCAGCCGGACACCCGCGAGGGTGCCGTCGAGGCGGACGGCCGGGGCGCCCTCGCGGTCGCCGAGGGCGAGGGGGGTGACGGTGAAGGTCACGGTCTCGCCGACGTCGTCGGTGAAGGTGAGGCTGTGGCAGTCGGCAAACGCGGCCGTGGCGGTGGCGAAGTCGGCCGTCAGGCGCTCGGGTTCCTCGGCGGTGAGCGCCTCGGTGATCATCGGGTTGCCGTCGGGGCCGTCGAACTCGGCCTCCTGGTGCGGGTTCTGGGACGGCGCGTGGGCGCCGGTGCGGTTCAGCAGGGCGCGCAGCGCGTCGCAGCCGGCCACGGGGGAAGCGCCGGTGCCCGATTCGGCTTCGGGTGAGGGTGAGGGTGCGGGTGCGGGGCTCTCCGTGTCGAGCGGGACTTCGGTGAAGTCGGGGCCGAGCTCGGCGGCGGTGAGCAGGGCAGCCCTGAGCTGGGCGTCGGTGGGCAGTCCGGGGGCCGTGTCGGGCGCGGCGGCGGGAGCGGGCGCGGGAGCGGGCGGCGTGGGCGTACCGGTGGCGAGCGTCGCGGTGCCGAAGGTGAGAACGGTGGCGGCGGCCATCGCGGTGAGGGCGAGGAGCGGCCTCGGGAGAGACATACGGGCCCCCCGGTCGACGGAACGGGCAGGGACAGGCGTCCAGTGTCCCACCGGCCGTCGCGCATCGCCCGTCCGGCGGGAATCGCCGCAGCTCAGGAAGGGTTCGGCCGGGCCGGGGGCAGGGCGTCCAGGGTCTCCTGGAGCCAGTTCACCCAGAAGGTCTCCAGGCCGATCCCGGCCCGCAGCACGGCGTGCTGCAACGGGTCGCCGTTGCGGTCCTCGGCGGCCCGGAAGTCGCGCCGCTCGATCTCCTCGTAGTGCGCCAACTGCTCCCGGTGCAGGGCGAGGTGCCGGCGCAGCTCGACGTCCAGGCCGGCCGTGCCGACCACGGCGGCGGCGCGCAGCCGCAGCAGCAACGGGTCACGGATCGGCCGGGGCTCGTCGGCGGCGCCCGTCCACCGCTCCAGCTCGGCCCGGCCGGCGGGCAGCACCTCGTACTCCTTCTTCTGCCCCCGCACCGGCCCGGCCTGCGACAGCGCCCGGATCAGCCCGGCGGCCTCCAGCCGGCCGAGCTCGCGGTAGATCTGCTGGTGGGTCGCGGACCAGAAGAAGCCGATCGACCTGTCGAACCGCCGGGTCAGCTCCAGCCCGGAGGACGGCTTCTCCAGCAGGGCGGTGAGGATGGCGTGCGGCAGCGACATGACACGATCCTAGGGTCGGCCTCCGCACCCCCGCCGCCGGGCAGGGGCGGGGGCGGGGCGGCCGACGACAACGCGGTGTGGGGGTGCCCCGGGAGTCCTGCGGCATCAGGGCCAACGAGGCGGAAACCACCCGGCGGCGGGGACACCTCCCCGCCGCCGAACCACAACCCACCAACCACACCAACGCCACATGGGGCCGCCCCCGGCCGAAAGCTCCGGCGCGGGCCACCGCCAAGGAAGCTCCCGATCTCCTGCGGCATCAACAGCCAGTCCACCCAGCCGAAGGCCACGGACCAAAGCCGATCGGCAGCGGGGACACCCACGCGCCATCGGGCCAAGGTCATTGGCAGCCGACACCACCACCACGCGCCCCCAAACGAAGGCTGCGAGGCGAGGCCCATCCGGCGGCGGGGACACCTCCCCGGCGCCGGACCAAGGCCGTCAACGACCGACAACACCGCCACGTGGAGACACCCCCGGCCGAAGGCCGGGACCGGAGCCGAAGGCCGGGACCGGAGCCGAAGGCCGGGACCGGAGCCGAAGTCCGGTAACCGAGCCGAAGTGCGGGACGGGAGCCGAA
>NZ_JBHYUU010000050.1:0-45220 GCF_042749955.1 Kitasatospora sp. NPDC059462
GGCCGGGGAGCGCGCTGCTCCCCGGCCCGGGGCCCGCGGTCGTTCATCGGGGCGTCAGCCCCAGTTGCCCACCAGCGGGGTCTCGCCGTCGCCGACGGTCGCCCGGAAGACGGTCAGGTCGCTGCCGACCGCCGCGCCGGAGAAGGAGTGGTCGGAGGGCCGGAAGACGCCGACGCTGTCGACGCCGGTGCCGTCCCAGTCGCCCTTGACCGGGATGTCGCCGGTGTTGCCGTAGACGACGTCCCGGACGTGCTCGGTCTGGTTGGAGTCGTTGAGGTGGAAGGTCCGCGTCTGCGGGTCGTAGACCGCGACGGTGGTGGTGCCGTTGCCGTCCCAGTCGCCGACCAGCGGCTTCCACCCGACGTTGCCCAGCATGATCCGGTACTTGAAGACGGCGTTGTCGTCGCTGAGGTAGAAGGTGGCCTCGCTCGGCCGGTAGACGCCGATCGTGGTCCGCCCGCGCCCGCTCCAGTCCCCGACGACGGGGACGTCGTCGTAGTTGCCGTACCGCACCGGGGCGCCGATCGTGCCGTCCGGACCGGGCAGGAAGAACTCCGCGGTGCTCGGGCGGTAGTAGCCGATGGTGTCGACGCCGGGGCCGTTCCAGTGGCCCGCCAGCGGGACGTCACCGGGAGCGCCGACGGTGGCGCGGGCGATGGTGACCCCGTTGTGGGACGCCTGGGTGACGCTCCGGTCGGCCGCCCGGTACACGCCGACCGAGGAGGGCCGGCGGGCGGGGGTGGCGTTGACGACCGCCGTGCCGGCGGCCTGCTGGCGGGCGACGGTCTGCGGCAGGTCGGCGGCGGTGCCGCTCATCCAGCGGAAGGGGTGCAGGTAGACGATGCGCGGGTCCTGGGCCGCGACGGCCTCGTACTCGGCGTTGAACGCGGCGATCTGCGCGTCGCTGCTGCTCCCGCATTCGTCGGACCGGAAGGTCTCCGGGAAGAGCATGAGGTGCTGGTCGGGCGAGGCGAGCTTGGAGCGGAGCTTCTCCACCAGGCCCTGGACCGTCCCCCGGCCCTGGCAGTACCGGTTGGAGCCGACGATGTCGGCGAGCGCGGGGGCGGGGTTGACGCCCGGGACCGGCGAGAGGTCGCCCGAGGCGTAGTCGAAGATCAGCAGCTTGCCGGGGAAGGCGGCCCGGACCAGCTCGGCCTGCACCCGGATCTGGTCGGCGGTCAGCTCGCGGTAGTAGGCCTCGTCGGTGAGGTAGATGGCGCCGATCTTGTCGAGGTTGCCGCCGATCCGCGCCTTCAGGGCGGTGAGGTTGTCCTCGATCTCGGCGGTGGGCTTGGCGACGAGCCGGTGCCCCACGCCGGGGTTGACCACCTCGGGGTTGACGCCGAGGGCGCAGGAGGCCGGGCGGCAGTTGTCCAGGAAGCCGAGCGAGATGTTGTCCGCGTCGCGCGAGTAGCCGTTGAAGTTGGTCCAGCCGGCGACCTTGGGGGTGAAGTCCGGGTGGGGGCCGTCGATGGGGTCCACGGTGGCGTAGTACCCGTAGTAGCCGAGCCCGCCGAGCATCGAGATCCGCAGCTCGTCCACGGTGGCGACGCGGCCGGCGGCGGAGGGCCGGGCGCCCAGGACGACGTAGCCGTCGCGGGGCAGCTCGGCGGCGGTCGTGCCGGAGAAGACCTCCCGCCCGTTGACGGTCACGGTGGCGAGCTTGTCCGGTCCGGCGGCCAGGGCCAGGGAGACCGTGTAGGAGGGGGCCGCCGGGACGGAGGCGAGCGCGGTGACGGTGCCGCCCTGGTGGAGGGTCAGAGCGCCGTCCGCCTGCACCCGCAGGCCGAGCGCGACGTCGGGTGCGTCCACGGCGCCGGTGCCGTTGCTCGCGCGGCTGACGGCGAGGTGGGCCGCGTCGGTGCCGGTGGTGCTGCCGACGGCGGGCGTCAGCCTCGCCTGCACGGTGTACAGGCCGTCGAGGTCGGCGGTGGCGGGCTTGGCGAGGCGCACCGCGGCCGTGCCCCGGGGGAAGGAGAGCACGTTCGGGTGGGCGGGGGAGTTCACCTGCGCCGCGCCCGGGACGGGGTCGGTGACCAGGCCGTTGACCCCGGACTCGGCGACGTAGTTCGAGGAGAGCAGGCTCGGCTGGCGGGCGCTCAGGTCCTGGTTCAGGCCGAAGTCGGCGGTGCCGGAGGGGGCGCCGTCGAAGGTGTCGACGAGCGGCCTGGCGCTCGCGCCGGCGGAGGTGTCGACGCGGCTGACCGACAGGCCCTGCCCGGCGCCGTTGCCGAAGGTGGTCACCTTGGTGCTGCTGGAGTCGAGGTAGGCGCCCAGGTAGAGGAAGGCGCTGCTCGGCCAGCGGGTGACCGTCGCGGGGGCGGTGGCGGTCAGCGTGGTGCCGTTGACCTCCAGCGTGACCGTGCGGTCCGCGCCGGTGGAGACCGTGAGCGAGACGGCGTAGCTGTCGGCCGGCGTGACCTGGCCGGACCAGAACGCGCTCTCGCCACCACCGCCGTGGTAGAGCGCGAGCTTGCCGTCCGACTTGACGGTCAGCCCGAGGTCGACGTCGGCGTTGGTCACGTAACCGGTGCTGCGGTGGCTGCGGCTGAGCACGATCGAGGCCCAGTCCTGGCTGGTGGTGTCGCCCACCGAGGGGTCGACCACGGTGGAGACGGTGTAGCGGCCGCCGGCGTCGGCGACGGCGGGTGCGCCCAGCATCACGGCCGAGATGCCCTTGCCGAACACCAGGCGGTTGGGCCGGGCCGCGGGGCCGACCTGGACGAACGAGGAGTCCGGCGGCTCGGCGGTCCACCAGCGGCCGGAGACGCGGGTGTAGGAGATCGTGCGCTCGCCGTCCGGCGGCGCCTGCCGGGTGGTGAGGTCGGCGTTGAGTCCGTAGAACGGGGCCGTGGCGAGCGCGGGGTCCTGGGTGAAGGTGTCGTGGAACGGGCGGGTGGCGGTCAGGTCCACCGGCTTCGGCGGGGCGGCGGCGGCGCCCGTGGCGCCTCCCGGCCCCGCGGGTATCAGGGCCAGGGTGAGTGCCGAGGCCGCGACGCCGAGCGCGCGGCGGGCACGTGGGGTGAAGGTCACCGGGTCTCTCTTCCGATCTCTCGTCCGGTCCGGTCCGGTTCGGTCCGGCCACCGGAACGCCGGATCGGCGGTGCGGCTGCGCCACCGATCCGGCGGGATCATAGAGGACGGATACGAACCTTCGTCAGGGGCGAGCGGCCCACGGGTGCGGGCCGGCGGGACATGTGAGGGCATATCGGCCGCCGCTGCCGGTCCGGGCGCCGCTGCCGGTCCGGGTGGCGCTGCCGGTCCGGGCGGCACTGGCGGTCCCGGCGGCACGGGTCAGTGCGTCGGCTCCGGCGGGAAGGGCACGGGGTAGGCCTCGGCGAAGTCGGCCGAGCGGGCGACCTCGCGCCACTTGGTGTCCTCGGCGAGCAGCTGCCGGTCCATCGCGATCGAGGTCTCGGCCGCGTTGACGCCGAGCGGCAGGTGGTGGGGGACGTCGCGCCGTCCGGCCATCCGCACCAGGATCCCGGCGGCGCGCACGGGGTCCCCGGCGGCGCCGGCGCCCGCCTGCCGCAGGCGCGTGTGGACGGCGCCGACCGTCCCGGCGTACGCCTCCGGGGTGTCGTGGACGGTCATCGAGGCGCCGGCCCAGTCGGTGCGGAACCCGCTCGGCTCGACGACCAGCACCCGGACGCCGAACGGCTCGGTCTCGGCGCGCAGGACGCGGCTGAACCCGTCGATGGCGAACTTCGCCGCCTGGTAGGAGGCGATGCCGGGGGAGCCGCCGACCCGTCCGCCCACCGAGGAGAACTGCATGATCAGCCCGCTCCGCTGCGCGCGCAGCAGCGGGATCGCGGCCTTGGTGACGTGGTAGACGCCCCAGAAGTTGGTCTCGAACTGGGCGCGGAAGTCGGCGTCCTCGGTGGTCTCGATCGGCGAGACGTTGGCGTAGCCGGCGTTGTTGACCAGGACGTCGATCCGGCCGAAGTGCGCGTGAGCCTCGGCGAGCGCGGCCCGGGCGGCCGCCGGGTCGGTGACGTCCAGCGCGATCGGGCGGATCCGGTCGCCGAACTCCTCGGCGAGGTCGGCGAGTTGCTCGGGGCGGCGGGCGGTCGCGGCCACCCCGTGTCCGGCCTCCAGGGCGGCGCGGGTGAGGGCGCGGCCGAGGCCGCGAGAGCTGCCGGTGATGAACCAGGTCTTGTCCATGCCGTTAGTAAAACACCGTTGCGCTAATAGTGCAACGGCGTTGCGCTACCATGGGGGAGTGGTGAATGCATCGGAGTTCCAGCGCGCACGCTCCCCCGAGGCCAAGCGGCAGCGCGAGGCCGCGATCCTGGAGGCGGCCCGGGTGCTCGGCCGCGAGCGCGGCATCAGGGACGTCACCCTGACGGACATCGCCGCCGCGGTCGGCATGCACAAGTCGGCGTTGCTGCGGTACTTCGAGACCCGCGAGGAGATCTTCCTGCGGCTGACCGCGGAGGGCTGGGCCGAGTGGTCCGGGGCGCTGACCGCGCGGCTGCGCGCGGCCGCGGACCCGGGCCCGGCCGCCGTGGCCCGGGAGTTCGCCGCCACCCTCGCCGCCCGCGGCCCGTTCTGCGACCTGCTCGCCCACGCGCCCCTCAACCTCGAACGCAATGTCTCGCTCGACGCGGTGCGCGACTTCAAGCTCGCCACCCGGGCCGCCCGCGAGCCGGTCGCCGAGGCCGTCCGCGCCCAGCTGCCCGCCCTGACCGACCAGGACGTCACCGACCTGTTCGCCACCGCCGTCGCCCTCGCCGGGGCGATGTGGCAGATCGCCAACCCGGGCCCCGAGGTCGCCGCCCTCTACCGCGGCGACCCCCGCCTCGCCCACGCCGTCATCGAGCTCGAACCGCGCCTCGCCCGCATCCTCACCGCCACCCTCACCGGCCTGGCGGCGGCCGCGGACACGGGCGGGACCGCCGGGACGGGCACGGACGCGGGCACGGGCACGGGCGCGGGTGCGGGTGCCGGTGCCGGTGCCGGTGCCTGACCGCACCCGCCGCCGGCGCACCCGTCGCCGGGCCGGTCCCCGCCCGGCGCCGGTCGTCACCGGAACGGGTGATGGGCGCCGGTGTGTCCGCCGGTCCGCCGGACACGTCGGCGGCGGGTGGGTATAGCTGGCAGCCGGAGTACGCCGACGGAAGGACCAGCCCCATGACCCGGCCAGCCGCCAAGCACGCGCAGAGCGTCGACGAGGTCATCGAGCGGATGCGGGAGATCAGGGCGCGGTTGGACCCGCGGGACGGGGTCGCCTGCTTCGACCGGATGTACCTCAGGGTGACCGAGCTGGTCGGGGAGCGGCTCACGGCCGGGTACTTCCAGGACCAGGCGTTCATCGAGCGGCTGGACGTGGTGTTCGCCAACCTGTACTTCGACGCGGTCGACGCCGGCGAGGCCGGACGGCCGGTGAACGCGGCCTGGAAGCCGCTGTTCGACGCGCGCAGCCACCGCAGGGTGTGGCCGGTCCAGTTCGCGTTCGCCGGGATGAACGCGCACATCAACCACGACCTCGCCCTGGCCGTCGTGGAGACCTGCATCGAGCGGCGGACCACGCCCGACACGCCGCCGGTGCACGCCGACTACCTCAAGGTGAACGAGCTGCTCGCCCAGGTGGAGGCCGAGGTGCGGGCGTCCTTCGAGGCGCAGATCGTCAGGGTCGCCACCGAGGAGGCCGAGCCGCTGAAGCACATCGTCGCCAGCTTCTCGATCGCCCGCGCCAGGGACGCCGCCTGGGCGACCACCCAGACGCTCTGGCACCAGCGCAACATCCGGCCGATGTACGACTCCACGCTCGCCGCGGTCACCGCGAGCACCGCGCTGGCGGGGCAGATGCTCGTCACGCCGGTGCTGCCGCCGCCGGAGCAGCCGGACGGGCAGGTGTGAGGCGACTCCGCTTGGCGGAGTCCGGCGGGCGGGGGTGCGCGGGGCCGGGGTGGACTGGTGGGTGACGAGCCGAGCAGCGAAAGGCCGACGATGTCCACCTCGCCCCCCGCCGAGTACGGCGACCTGAGCGCCCTGGTGATCAACTGCACGCTCAAGCGCTCGCCCGAGCGGAGCCACACCCAGGGCCTGATCGACGTCAGCACCGGGATCATGGAGCGCCAGGGCGTGCGGGTCGAGGTGGTCCGCGCGGTGGACCACGACCTCGCCACCGGCGTCTGGCCGGACATGACCGAGCACGGCTGGGAGACGGACGAGTGGCCCGTCCTCTACAGCCGGGTGATGGCCGCCGACGTCCTGGTGCTGGCCGGCCCGGTCTGAGCCGGCGGAACACTCTGCCTGCCGCCAATCGCGTGCCATGATGGCCCGCCCCGGACGGAGAACGAGTGATGACCGACCTGCCGTACGTAGACCTCTACCTGCGCAAATCGCGCGCCGTGCGCGACGAGGACCCGCGTGACCTGACCTCCATCCAGTCCCAGGAGAACACCGGTCGGGCCTGGGCCGCACGGGAGGGGTACCGGGTCCGCGAGGTTGTGGGTGGACAACCTGTCCGCCTGGAGCGACATCGAGCGGCCCGAGTTCGACAAGGCGCTGGCCGCCGTCCTGGCGGGCGAAGTACCGGCGCTGTGGTGCGCCTTCCTGGACCGGTTCACCCGCAAGGGCATCGACGACATCGGTCCGATCCTGGGCAAGGCCCGCGTGATCTTCGACTACGAGGGGCTGGACTCCTCGATCGAGCGGGACCGGCGCTGGATCATCGACCGCGCCGAACAGGCCCGCGAGTACTCCAACCGCCTGTCGTACAACATCAAGTCGACCAAGGCGACGATGCGGGCCCGCGGCCAGTGGACGCAGATGGCCCCCTACGGCCTGTGCGCGGACAGGACGAGGAAACTGCACCACGCCCCCGAGACGTGGCGGATCGTTCTGCACGTGGTGAAGTGCGTCGCGCTCGGCTTCTCGCAGCGATCCGTGGCCAAGGCGCTCAACTCCGGCCCGAACCCCGTCCCCGGGCCCGGCGGCGGAAGGTGGCAGGCGAACGCCATCTCGCGGATCCTGCACAACCCGGTCTACGAGGGCTGGCAGGTGGCGCCGCGCCGGCAGAAGGCCACCCGCGGCCGCATCGAGGCGTTCCGGGACCGCGACGGGAACCGGGTGAGCGTGCTCGCCGACGGTGTGGAACCCGTACCGGCCGACCTGCTCGCCCGGGCCCGCCAGGTCGCGGCCGGCTTCACCTTCGCCTCCCCCGACCAGGCCGCCCGGGTGGGGACGACCCGCGAACTCCTCACCGACGCGGTGAAGTGCCCCGGATGCAGGGGCGGCGCATCTCCCGATTCGCAGAACTACCGCTGCTGGCGCGCCGTGCAGGGTGATGTCTGCCCTGCACCGGTGTCGGTCAGCCGGGCACGGCTCGAGGAGTACGTGACCGAAGCCTGGTTCTCCTGGATGAACGCGGCGGAGCCGGACGACCCGCTCCTGGTGAAGGCCGCCCAGCGGTGGAAGGGCCTCCAGCAGCCGGACAACGGGGCTGAACTCGCGGAAGCCGCAGCCGCGTTGAAGTCGGCCGAAGCCGGAATCAAGCGGTTGGTGGAACAGCAGGCTTCGGGCTTCTTCGACCCGCCGTTCGACACGCACCTGCCGATCCTGCAGGCCGAAGCGCGGACCGCCCTGGAGAACGCGAAGCGGAGGGTGGCGGACGCCAGCCCGAAGCGCCTCGACATCTCGTTCCTCCTGGAGGACGCCGGGATCCGGCAGGCCTGTGCAGAGGCCGACCTGCCCCTGCGACGCGAGCTGCTGCGCCTCGTGATCCGCCGGGTCGTGGTGACGAAGGGCCGTCGGGGATGCAACGTGTTCGACGGCCCGTCGCGCGTGGAGATCCACTGGCTCGACCAGCCCGACCCGTGGTTGAAGCCGAAGGACCAAGGGTCCTTCGCCGCGGCAGCCTGACAGACACGGCTGGCCTGTCGCCGTCATGCCGCGGCGGGCCGGTCCCCGGCTGGGCCGGGCTTCGAGACAAGGGGAGACGGCCGAGTCAAACCGCGCCGGATCCGGATGCTCTCACCACTCGACGAGAGGTGAGGAGGCGTCCTGTGGCGACGTACTGTTGTGTGACATCCGGTCTTCTGGTAGCCGCTGAGCGGATCAGCGTAATGGCCGAGGGAGGATGGTGCTTCGTCACCGGCGGCCGAGAGAGCGCAGTTACGGTCGCTTCGGTGCTGGGTGGCAGGATCGACGAAGCCGACCCTCGCGGTTCCTCGCCTGCCTACATGGTGAGGACCGGAGTCCACTCTCTCTCGATCACGATGCATGGGGCTGAGTCGATCTCGTTCCGGATGGTGAACCGGGGCGTCCGGGGGAGCGGCAAGGTCCGGGCGGACCACCGGAATTGCCACCGCCCTGCTGCTCTCGACGTCAAGCAGTGCGGCTGTGGCACGGGCCTGGCGGAGAAGCGCTCTGCGGCCAGGTCCGGCCACGGCGCGAAGCCCGAGATCAAGATCGCGTTCCGGCTGACCGAGGCGCCCTCGCTCGGGGTGTTCGAGTTCGCCACCTCGTCGTGGATGCTGGCCGGGACGCTGGAACCCGTACTGCGGGCGTTCGCGGAGGGCCGGGCGTCGCTGCGATGCGAGCTCAGGATCGAATCCCGCGGCTTCGAGACGTCCAACGGCGTGCAAGTGACGTGCCACGAGCCGGTGCTCGTCCTCGGCTGAGCCGTTGGAGCGGGATCGCGGTCCGACCGGGTGAGCCTGTCAGCCGGCCGGACCCGTGGCTGGTGAGCTGACCCGAACGACCTGAGCAGCAGAAGGAGAGGAAGCCATGCCCGGGCCTGGCACGTCGTACGGTGGCCTTCGAGCCCTGGTGATCAACTGCACGCTGAAGCGATCGCCGGAACGGAGCCACACCCAAGGCCTCATCGACATCAGCACGGGAATCATGGAACGCCAGGGCGTGTCGGTCGAAGTCCTTCGCGCCGTCGACATCGACATCGCCACCGGCGTGTGGCCGGACATGACGGAGCACGGGTGGGAGACCGACGAATGGCCGGTCATCTACTCGAAGGTGATGGCCGCCGACATCCTTACGCTAGCGGGGCCTGTGTGGCTGGGAGACAACTCCTCCGTCATGAAGCGTGTCATCGAGCGGCTGTACTCCTGTTCCTCGGTCCTCAACGAGCACGGCCAGTACGCCTACTACGGGCGGGTCGGCGGCTGTCTGATCACCGGGAACGAGGACGGTGCGAAGCACTGCGCGATGAACGTGCTCTACAGCCTCCAGCACCTGGGGTACGTCGTCCCGCCGCAGGCCGATGCGGGCTGGGTCGGACCGGCCGGGCCGGGGCCGTCGTACCTCGACGAGGGGTCGGGTGGGCCGGAGAACGACTTCACCAACCGGAACACCACGTTCATGACGTGGAACCAACTGCACCTGGCGCGGATGCTGAAGGACGCGGGCGGCATCCCGGCGCACGGCAACCAGCGGTCCGAGTGGGACGCGGGCTGCCGCTTCGACTTCGAGAACCCCGAGCACCGGTAGGGATCTTCACCGGATCTGGTGATTTCGGCTGGTGTCGCACGGTCCGCTTCTTGAACGCCCTTGTGCTCTACGACCTGGTTCGATGCGGGTGCTGTTCGACTTCGGGGCGTGGCGCCGTTCCTCGGATCAGTGGCGGACGAGTGCGACCTTGGCGTCCATCACCTCCCACCACACCTCTGTGTCCCATTCGGTGACCTGTGGGAGGTGGTCGGAAACCTCCTGCACCTGCGGCGTGTTCGGGATGGTTACGGAGATGAGCGCCCGCATCAGCTCCTCGGCGGTGTAGCCGTGGTCGATCCCGCCGATGCCGCCGGGCGGGAGGTCTTCGGCGGGGATCCGCTGACGGGCCTTCTTCGGACCGTCCCAGGTGGTGGGCCCGTCCGCGCCGGCCTGTCCGAGCACGGTGGCCGCGTACCTGCCGATGTTGACCATGCCGCGGAGGGTCATGAGCCGGTCGGGCACGTCGTCGGGCCGGGTCGTTCCGTCGGGCAGGACGATCGAGCGGTCCACCACCCATGCCTTGTCCTCGGCCCCGTCGAGGCGGAGCGGGCAGCCCCACACCGGCCAGGAGTTCATGTCGCCCTGGACGAAGGCGAGCCACCGGTCCTTGTACATGTTGGCCAGCAGCCAGCGGATCTGGTGCTCCCGGTCGCCGGGGTCCTCGAAGTTCAGGTGGACGCTGGCCACCCGAGACCTGGCGCTTGCTGAGGGCCTTGGTGTGGGGATGGATGCAGCGGAGCTTGGCCGTGGCGGGCCGGTGCCAGACCGCGTTGGTGTAGGGGACCCACTCGGGGTCGGCCTGGAACAGCTCGGGCGCGAAGAACAGCGCGTTGCGGCTGCCGGGACGCTCGTTGGGTGCCTCCACGAAGTCCAGCTGGAGCTGCTGGGCGACCTCGGCGGCTTGGTCCTCCTGGAGTTCTTGGAGGGTGAGCAGGTGCGGACGCTCGGCGCCGCGCTCCTGGGCGAACTGGCGCAGGTGGTCGATCGCTTGGGCGAGTTTCCAGCCGTGCTGGATGTTCCAGCCGACGTGGACGAAGGAGCCCAGAGCGCCGGGCTTGGGCCTGGCGGTGGTGAGGGTGCTGCTCATGCGGTTGCCTCTCGGTGTCGGGTCCTGCTGGAAGGCGCGCCGGGGAGTGCGCCGGACCGGCGGCGGTGCCCGTGTCCGCGGTCGAACGGACGGCCGGGTCACGGCCGCGACTGCGAGAGGGACTTGGCGGCGGCCTTGGTGACGACGGCGGTGATCCGGTTGTCGTGGTCGGTCGTCAGGGTGGCCGGGCCGCCGACGCCGCACTCGACGGCGATGGCTGCCAGCCGGTGGCGCTGTTCGGCGGGTAGGCCGTCGGCGAGGCAGTGGCGGGCGAGGTCGCGGGCGCTGTAGCCCTCGGGGTCGGCGAGGGTGCGGCCGACGGCGGTGAGGTAGACGCGGGCGGCGTCGGGGAGTCGGCCGGCGGCGGTGGCGAGGTCGGCGACGGTCAGGACGAGTCGGGTGTCGAACACCTCGCTGCCCTGGCGCGGGGTGACGGCGGCGTGGGCGCGGAGCATCGTCTCAGCCTGCTCGGCGGCCGGGGCGCCGTCGAGCAGCGTGCACGCCACGGTCAGGGCAGCGGCGATGGCGTGCTCCCACGGCTGTTCGGCGGGGGTGTCGCGGGCCAGGGCGCGGGCGAGCGCGGTGCGGCCTTCGAGGGCCATGGCGACGACGGCGACCTGGCGGGCCTCGAACAGGCGGTCGCTGCGGTCGGTGGACTGCCTGAGATGGAAGTGGGCTTCGGCCCGGCGCCCGGCGCGGGCCAGGGCGCGGGCGCCCTCGAAGACCTGGATGTCGGTGAGCCACTTGTGGACGTCGGCGCGGTCGGCGCTGCTGACGGTCAGCCCGGTGAGGGGGATGATCAGGCCGCCGGGGAGGGTGGCGTCGTCGTTGTCGGCGACGGCCCGCAGCAGCTCGTCCAGGATCGCGAGTGCCGGGATGCCGTTGCCCGCCCGCAGTTCGAGGTGGGCGAGGTTGACGAGGGGTTCGAGGGCGTAGCGGGCCAGGTCGAGGGGCAGCGGCCGGTGGGCGAGGTAGAAGCCGGCGTGGTTGAGGCACAGCACGCGGGCCAGGCCGGGCAGGCCGCGGTCGGAGGCGAGCAGCGCGGCGCGGTTGTGGACGCTGGCGGCGGTGGCCGGGTTCTCGGTGTCAGCGGCCTGCCGGGCGAGGTCGGTGAGCTGCTGCACCCGCTGCTCCAGCGGGGCGGCGAGGGCGTGTCTGCGGGGGACGAGCGGGAGTCGGGCGAGGGCGTCGCCGAGCGGGCCGGTGAGACGGGCGCTCATCGCAGCACCGCCTCGTTGGCGTCGACCAGGTCCAGGACGGCCCCGGCGGCGGCCGAAGCGAGGGCCGCCTGCTGCTCGTAGGGCAGGCCGAGACGGTTGGCGGCGAACAGCTGGTGATGGGCGAGGACGGCGCGCTGCCCCCGCCACAGCTGGCCCTCGTCGGCCAGCCCCCGCAGGGTCAGGCCGTAGACGGCGAACGCGCCGAACCAGGGCGCGGCGTGGGCGAGTCGGCCTTTCAGGAGGGCGGAGCCGGGGGTGGTGTCGGCCCGGAGCAGGGTGCGAGCGGCGTCGACCAGACGGCGGTTCGAGGCCGGCTGCTGGGGGCCGTCTACGGACCGGTTCTCGGCGACCTGCGCCCAGGTGTCGCCGATCTCGTACCAGTCGAGTCCGGCACCGCGCATCGCGGCCGTACCGAGCAGCTGCCACAACTCGGCCCGCCGGTCCGTTAGTTCGCCGCGGTTGACGGCAGCAAGGTAGGTGAGGGCGTGGCAGCTGTCCTGGTGGAAGAGGCGGTGGGCGGCGGGCATCGCGGCGGATCCGCCGAATACGTAGGTCTCCGGCTCGTAGATGGCCGGGGTCCAGTCGTCGATCATGCCCGCCTCGCGGCACATGTCCAAGGCCTCGTTGACCGCGGCCGCGGTGGTGACTGCCTCCAGGGTGCCGGAGGCGGACTCGCGGTAACGCAGCCGCCAGCGCTCGCCCTTACGCAGGAAGTGCCAGGCGTCCAGAAGTCCTTGGTCTTCCAGGGATATCAGGGCGGGGCCGAGGAGCCGGACGGCGTGCTCCTCGGGGGTGTCGGTGGCCAGGTGCAGGTGGACCTGCGTCCAGGCGCGGTCGCCGGTGGCGAGCACCAGGGTTCTCCTTGTCGGGTCAGGTTGGTCAGACGAGCAGCAGCAGGGCGTCCCAGCCGGTGCCGGGGTGTTCGGCGGCCAGGGAGCAGCGGGCGAGGGCGATGCCGGCGGTGCCGTCGAGCAGGCCCTGGCCGGTGGCGTCGGTGCCGGGGTCGGACAGGTTGCTGGCGGCGGCGAGGATGCGCATGGCGGTGGCGTGGTCAGTGCGCTCGGCGAAGCGCCGGGCGGCCAGCCGCACCCCCGCGGTGCCGTGGCAGACGGTGCCGTCGGTGAGGCTGTGGGCCTGGTCGGGGTCCTCGATGGCGTCGAGGAAGGCGGCTTCGGCGGTGCGTGCCCGGTCGGTGTCGCCGGTGGCGCGGGCGGCGTGGTGCAGGGCGGTGGCGATGCCGGGGGTGCCGTAGCACCAGGACGGGCGCAGCGGCTTCGACTGCCGGGTTTCGCCTTGGTCGGCCTCGGCGGCGGTCAGGGCCTCGGGCCACCAGGCGCGGGCGGCGCCGTTCTGCTGCCAGGCGTCCAGCCAGTCGAGGATGCGCCCGGGCCCCACACCTCATCCGTGTACCCCACTGCGCTGCGATCAGATGCTGGGACGAACCTCGGAGTGGCCTGCTGCCTGCCATTCGTCACTCTGGCCCATCCTCCGGTCACAGAACGGCGTCACCGTCTGCGCAGGCTGGTGTTGATCGGTACGCTGTACGGGTGATTCGTCAGTGTCCACACCGCTCAGTACGGCTTCCTGAGGCGGGCGGGGCGCTCTCGTCAATCGCGCTCGCGTCGGCACTGTGGAACTCGGGGGGAAGCTGGTGACAGGCGCCGTCCTGCCGCAGCAGATCGGCCCGTACGCCGTCGAGCGGTGTCTCGGCACCGGGGGCATGGGGGCGGTGTACCTGGCTTATTCCGTCGCCGGCGATCCGGTCGCGGTCAAGGTCATCCGGCCCGACAAGATCGATCCGCACTCCCGCGCCCGCTTCGAGCGGGAGGCGGAGATCGCACGCACCATCTCCGGTACGGGCCGGGTGGCCCGGTTCCTGGACGCGGACCCGCTCGCCGAGCAGCCGTGGCTGGCCATGGACTACGTGCCCGGTCGGCCGCTGACCGAGGTGGTGCAGGACCAGGGGCCGCTGCCGGCGCCGCTGGTGGCGAGCGTGGGCGCACTGCTGGCCGAGGGGTTGGCCGCGGTGCACGGGGCAGGCTTGCTGCACCGGGACCTCAAGGCATCCAACGTCATCCTGGGCGACTTCGGCCCGGTGATCATCGACTTCGGTCTCGGCGCCTTCCTGGAAGCGTCGAAGGGTTCGATGAGTCAGCCCGGTACGGTGCTCGGCACCGTCCGCTGCATGCCGCCCGAGCAGGCCCGCGGCAAGACCGAGGTGACGGCGGCAGCGGACGTGTACGGGCTGGGGACGGTCCTTCTGCACGCCGCCACGGGCCATGCGCCTTACGACGGCGTGCGTTGGGAGGCCATCGCGGTGCAGGTGGTGAACCCGGACGCCCAGCCCGACCTGTCCGGTCTGCCCGCGAGGCTGATCCCACTGGTGAGTTCGATGCTTGCTTTCGACCCGGACGATCGCCCCACCCTGGGCCAGGTGACCGGGCGCTGCGCCGACCTGCTGCGGGAGCTGGGTACCAGTCCGGCCCGTGCCCGCCACACGCTCATCCAGCAGACCAGGTCGACCAACGGGGCATCCGCGGCGTTCCCGCAACCGGACGCCCAGATGTTGGACCGTCTGGAGGCGCTCGACAGGCAACTGCGGGAGCAGCCGGAGGCCGGCACCGGGCCCGGCGAGGAGGTCCCCACTTCGGGTGGCGTCCCCAGCGAGCCGGTGCCCGTCCCGGCACCTTCGCCCGACGACGGCCGGCCCGCCGCCGCGAGACCCGGCCGTCCGCCCGCGTCCCAGCGCGTGGCCGAGGAACTGCGCACGCGGTACGCGGTGCGCGGGCAGCTGACCTGGTCCGGGCAGCGCGGGTCCTGAGGGCCGCACCGGGCCCCACTGCTTGCGGTGGAACACGTAGACAGCAGACCCGAGTACGGCGTTACCCCGTACCGGCTGAGCACACCACTCATCGAGGAGCACCACGTTGACCACGGCGCCACTGCCCGACGATCCTGCTGCGGGCACCGCCGCGGATTCGGATTTCCCGGCGGGCACGAAGCCGGCGTTCGCCCCCGGCGCGCAGGTCCGCGTCCGGGACGAGCAGTGGCTGGTCAAGTCCGTCGCCGAGAGCCGGGACGGACTGATGGTCGAGGTCAGTGGCGTGTCCGCGTTCGTCCGCGGCACGGACGCCGTCTTCTACGAGAGCCTCGACCAGATCGAGGTGCTCGATCCGAGGAAGACCATTCTCGTCCCGGACGAGACGTCCAAGCACGCCAAGGCACGTCTCTACCTCGAGGCGGTGATCCGCAAGACCGCGCTCCCGCAGACCGAGCACGGACTCGCTCTGGCCGACTCGTTCCTGATGGACCGGCAGGAGCACCAGCTGCGTCCGGCCGAGCTGGCGCTGTCCATGCGCAACCCGCAGCCGCGGCTGCTGATCGCCGACGTGGTCGGTCTCGGCAAGACACTGGAAATCGGCATCATCCTGGCCGAGCTGATCCGCCGGGGCCGCGGCGAGCGCATCCTCGTCGTCACACCTGCCCACGTCCTGGAGCAGTTCCAGCGCGAGCTGTGGACCCGGTTCTCGCTGCCGCTGGTGCGCTTGGACTCCACCGGGATCCAGCGCATCCAGCAGGAGATCCCCGCCGGACGCAACCCGTTCGCCCACTTCAAGCGGGTGATCGTCTCCGTCGACACGCTCAAGTCGGCCACCTACGCGCACCATCTGGAGAACACCCGCTGGGACGCGGTGGTCATCGACGAGTCGCACAACCTCGTCAACAAGGGCACTCGGAACAACACCCTCGCCAAGCTCCTCGCCAAGCGCACCGACGCGCTGATCCTGGCTTCGGCGACCCCGCACAACGGCGAGGCCGAGTCCTTCGCCGAGCTGATCGGGATGCTCGACCCCGCGGCGATCGCCGACACCAAGAACTACAAGGTCGAGGACCTGAGCCACCTCTACATCCGCCGCACCAAGACCGACCGCGAAGTGCGCGACGGCTTGAAGGACAAGCCGTGGGCGGAACGCGGTGAGTCCCGGCCGGTCCCCGCCCCGGCCACGTCCAAGGAGGTGGCCGTGCTGGAGAAGCTGGCGGCCGATTGGACACCCGGCGATGCCGCCCGATCCTCGGTGTGCGCCGATGCGATGGTCGCGTACGGCTTCCTCAAGGCGTTCCTCTCCTCCCACGTCGCGCTGCGCAAGACGCTCGCCAACCGCCGCACCTACCTGGAGGACCCGCGGCGCGCCACCGCAGCGCCCGAGGACCGCGAGGGCTTCGCCGCGGAGCTCCGGGCCCTGGGCGAACTCGAAGCGCTCGTGGCCGAGTTCGAGGACAAGGACTCCGCCAAGCTGGACGCGCTGGTGACCACGCTCCAGGACCTCGGCGTCGGCCCGCGCTCCGAACGCCGGGTCGTCGTCTTCTCGGAGCGGACCGCCACCCTGGAGTGGCTCGCGCAGGTGGTCCCGGAACGGTTGGGCTTCAAGGCCAAGCCCGCTCTGGCCGAGCGCACCCGCCCGTGGAAGGCGTACGGCGGAGCGGTCGAGGTCATGCACGGTGACACCAGCAACGACGACCAGCAGCGGGAGATCGTTGACCGCTTCGGCCGCCGCGACGAGCCGGTGCGGCTGCTGTTCACCGGTGACATCGCCTCCGAAGGCGTCAACCTGCACCACCAGTGCCACGACCTCATCCACTACGACCTGCCCTGGTCGCTCATCCGGATCGAGCAGCGCAACGGCCGCATCGACCGCTACGGTCAGGCCGTCAGCCCCGAGTTCCGCGCGATCACCCTGACCGCCGACGTTCCCTGGCGGCGCGACGAGGTGACCGGTGAACAACTCACCCTCGACGACCGACTGGTCGGTGTCCGGCTGCTGCGCCGCGAGGAGCAGGCACACGGGATCGAGTCCGGGGAAGGCTGTGCCGAGGCCGTCACCGGCCTGTACGACGCCAAGAAGGAGGACGACCGACTCACCCGCGACCTGATCAAGGGCAGCACGGTCGATCGTTCCCTCCAGCAGTCCCGGCAGGAAGCGGGCGGCGTGCTGGCCGGCCTGCTGGCGAACGTGCACGCGCGGATCGCCGACCCGTCGGCCGCGCCGGTCGGTACGGGCCTGCCCCCGGTCGTGAAGGCGGACGTGCCGTACCTGTACGCCGACACCGAGGCGTACTTCCACGCCGCGATGGACCTGGTCTACCCGCAGGCCGAGCGCGGCGCCCTGGGCTGGAAGCCTGTCACGGAGCGGGGGCGGATCGAGTTCACGCCACCGGACGACCTCCAGTACCGGTTCCGCGAACTGCCCGCCTCCTACCTCGACCAGGAGAAGATCCTCACCACCTCCAAGTACGACGGCAAACTGAGCATCACCTTCGACCGGAAGTACGCGGCGGAGCGCTTGGAGGCCGCCCGCGACGCCAAGCGGGGGAAGACCGAGCAGACCGCGTCGCAGTGGCCGAACGTCTCCTACGTCTCCGACATCCACCCGGTCCTCGACTGGCTGACGGACAAGGTCCTGGCGGCACTCAAGTACGACGAGGCGTTCGTGCTCGCCCACCGGCCCGACGCCGCGAAAGCCGCGCGCATCCACCCCGAGCTGCCGGCCGCGCTGGACGGCCCGGTCTACCTCGTGCAGGGCGTGTACTCCAACGCAGCCGGCAAGCCGACCGTGGTCGAGTGGATGGCTGTCACCGGTCTCGCGGACGCCGACCCGCGGGTGTGGCGGATGGACTCGGCCTTCCTCGCCGCCTGCGGTGTCGGACCGAACATGCCCGGGCGCGACCGGATCCTCGACGAGGACGGCCTGCAGGCCCTGGTGCCGGCCGCCGTCGACGCGGCCGAGTCCCACCTGCGGGCCCGACGCGCCGAGTACGACCGACAGATCGACGGCTACCTCGCCCCGTACGAGGACCGGGTGCAGGTCTGGGAGCAGGGCGCGCTGATCGCGGCCGGAAGCCGACAGCGCCGCGAAGAGGTGCAGGACACCGCCGCCGACCGCCGCGCGCTGGTCCGGCGCCTGCGCACCTCCGGCGATCCGATGCTCCGGGTCCTGGCCGTGCTCGAACCCCTGTACTCCGCTGCGCCCGCAACCACTGCCCTCCGTGCCGAGGAATCCACCCGATGAGCTACACCTTCGACTCCTTCGCCAACCGCGGCGAGTACCTCTCCGCCCACTACTTCAGCGAGGAACTGGAGAACACCCTCAAGAAGAAGTCCGCGGACGACGAGGGCCTGTTCACGCTGTGGACCTACCGCGAGACCGACGAACACGACTCGCAACCCACACCGCGCGAGAGCGTCCTGCGGCTGCACGGCGAGTACGCGGGCCGGGTCCGCCCGGCCCTCGCCGCGCACGACGACCGGGACGAGCAGTGGAGTGAACGGCTCACCTCCTGGCACACCGACCTGCTCACCGCGCTCGGCTACCGCAAGTCCGACACCGCGCTGACGCTGCACAACGCCGGCCGCGCGTACGAACTCCCCGTCGCCTGGCACGGCGACGGCATCGTCGCCCTCGACTGCGGGTGGACCGGCAACCTCGACGACGCCCTCGACCCCGAGGCGGCGGGCCGCCTGCTGCACCCCTTCAAGACCCACGAGGGCCTGATCAGGACGGGCGAGAAACTCGCCGGTTGGCTGTTCCAGAGCGAACTGGACGAGCCTGGTGGCGAGCCCCCGCGCTTCGTGCTGCTGCTCTGCGGCGGCGTGATCGTCCTCGCCGACCGCACCACCTGGTCCGAAGGCCGCTATCTCGCGGCGAATGTGGACGCGGCCCTGCTGCGCAACGACACCAAGAAGACCGGCGAACTCGCCCTCCTCGCAGCCCTGTTCTCGCACGACATGCTCGCGCCCCGCCCCGACGGCAAGGGCCGCCGGATGGACGACCTGCTCAAGGCGTCCCGCGACAACGCCGTCGGCGTCAACTCCGAACTGCGCAAGGGACTCCAGCGCTCGGTCGAGATCATCGCCAACGAGGTGCTGGCCCGGCTCAAGCAGCACAAGATCACCCCGCGGCAGATCGAAGACCCCGAACGGCACGGCCCGTTCGCCAAGCAGCTGACCCGCGAATCACTGCGCTACCTCTACCGCATCCTCTTCCTGCTGTACGCCGAAGCCCGCCCCGAGCTGGGCATCCTGCCCGCCGACGACTCCACCTACGAGGCCGGCTACTCGGTGGCCAGGTTGCGCGAACTCGTCTCCCGCGACCGGAAGCTGGTCGACGAGGAGAGCAAGAACGGCTTCCACCTCTACTCGTCGCTCGACGTCCTGTTCAACAAGGTCAACTACGGCCACCGCCCGCACGGCACCGAGCCCGACGACCACAAGGCCGTCGCCGAACGCAGCGAGCAGCGCGGCCTGCGCTTCGAGCCGCTGCGCAGCGAACTCTTTGATCCCAAGGCCATTACCCTGATCGGTCGGAACGTCCGCGACCCGCGCAGCGAAGGCGACGGCGGAGCGGACGAATGTCCCAAGTGGCTCGACCTCCGACTGCGCAACGCCGCCCTGCACGAGGTGCTGCGCCTGCTCACCATGAAAGAGGCGAGCACAAAGGGCCGGCAGGGCGGCTTCATCTCCTACCGCAACCTCGGCATCAACCAACTCGGTGCCGTCTACGAGGGCCTGATGTCGTACACCGGCGTCATCGACGAAGAGCGCCAGCTGGCCGAGGTCGCCAAGCCTGGTGCCAAGACCGGTACCCAGCAGCACGGTGACCCGGAGAAGGGCTCCTGGCTCGTCCCCGCCGACAGGCTGAGCGACTATCCCGCGAACACGCACGTCGTCTACTCCGCGCAGGACGCCGAGCAGCACGGACTCCGCGGCCCGAAGAAGTACGACCCCGGCACCTTCGTCTACCGGCTCGCCGGGCGCGACCGGGAGACCTCGGCGTCCTACTACACGCCCGAGTCGCTGACCAAGGTCACCGTCGAACTGGCGCTCAAGCACCGGCTCGACCAGCAGCGTGACGAGGATGGCGAGGTCGTCAAGACCCGGGCGAGCGAGCTGCTCTGCTACACCATCTGCGAGCCCGCCCTCGGCTCCGGCGCGTTCCTCAACGAGGCGATCAACCAGGTCGCCGAGGCCTACCTGAAGCGCCGCCAGGAGGAGTTGGGCCTCACTCTCGACACCTCGCAGGCGCTGGAGGCGAAGCAGAAAGTCAAGGCGTACATCGCGTTGCACAACGCGTACGGCGTCGACCTCAACGCGACAGGCGTCGAGCTGGCGGAGGTGTCGCTGTGGCTCAACACCATGCACCCCGGAATGCGCGCACCCTGGTTCGGCCTGCACCTGCGGCGCGGTAACTCCCTCATTGGAGCGCGTCGTTGGGTGTATTCGGCCGATCATCTCAAGCAGGAACGGACGCCTGCCGCGCACACGCCGGACAAGTTGCCGTTCCGGTCGGCCGAGACCGGCGCCGAGCAGCCGCTGCCGGCGGGCGCGGTGCACCAGTTCCTGCTGCCCTCGCCCGGGTGGGGCGCGGTCGCGGACGCCGGTGGGGACGCGAAGAAGCTGGTCGAGTACCTTGCCGGTGAACAGCTCGGCGCGCTGAAGGCGTGGCGGAAGGCGGTCGGGACCAAGCCGAAGACGACTGGGGGCAAGAGTAGCCAGCTGGCCCGTCTCCAGGCCGTTGCGGAGCGGGTGGAGTACCTGTGGGGGCTGGTCGCGAAGCGGCTGGAACTCAGCGAGCAAGAGATCGCCCGGACGATAGACGTCTGGGGCGCGGACCGGCCGGAGGACGCCGAGGAGTACGCCTTCCTGCGCCGGGACAAGGAGAACGCGGCTGGTGCGCTGCCGCTGACCAAGGAGCAGGTGTTCAAGGACCTGTTCGAGGCGGAGGGCTCGCCCTACTGGCGGCTCAAGCAGGTCATGGACGCCTGGTGCGCGCTCTGGTTCTGGCCATTGGACAAGGTCGGTCTGCTGGACGGCTCGGACCCCGAGTACGCCTCCGCGCCGGTCGTCGCGCTGGACGCGCTGCTGGCGTCCGGGGTAGCGCCGGTCGTCGGGGCCGCCGCACCGTCTGTCGAGGCCAAGCCCGTGGTGGTGGAGCACGGGCTGCTGTTCGCCATGCCGGGAGACCAGCTGGCCTTCGGCGAGGGAGAGGACGAGGGCGAGCTTGTCGAGCGAAGGGTGATCAAGAAGGTCGCGCCGCCCGCCCGGAAGGTGACGAGCGGACCGGCACGCCGCCGGGACGTCATTCCGCTCGCCGATTTGGACGACTGGCTCGCGTTCCTGGAGTCCATGGTCGGCACCGGCGCGGTGCCGAAGGGGACCTTCGCCGAGTCCGTCGACTCGCTGGCCAAGCTGAAGGACCTGGAGAAGCTAATTGAGGCGGAGATGGGCATGGACGATGCCCGCCGAGCCGTCGAGACGCGGTACCCGTGGATGCGGACCGTCCGCGACATTGCTGCGGAACAAGGATTCCTGCACTGGGAGTTGGAGTACGCCGGGGTCTTCGCGGGACGGTCAGGAGGGTTCGACCTCCAGGTCGGCAACCCGCCGTGGGTGCGGCCCCAGTGGAAGGAGGACTCAGTCCTCGCGGAGTTCGAGCCGTGGTTCATGCTGACGGAGAAGCCGAAGGCCGAGGAGAAGACCCGTCGGCGGGATGTCGAACTCGGACAGCGGCACGTGCAGGAACACCTGCTGCGCGAGGTCACGAACACCGCGACGATGGCGTCCTATCTGGCAGCCGGGCCCGTGTATCCGCTGGTTGCGGGGAGCCAGCCCGACCTGTACCGAGCATTCATGTGTGAGGTGTGGGACCACACAGGCACCGGTGGTATGGCGGGGATGGTGCATTCGGATACGCACTTCTCCGGCGACAAGGAGGCGAGGTTGCGGGCTGGCGCCTATGCGCGGCTGAGGGTGCACGGCCACTTCGTCAACGCGAGCAACCGGTTTTTCCCGCCACCGGTGGGCCATTCGACGGACTTCGGCGTCCACGTCTACGGGAGCGCGGGGGAGACCGCCTTCGACTCGCTGTCCTGGCTGTTCACGGCTGACGCCCTGCGGATGTCGGCCGCCACGATTGTCGAGAAGGACGATGAAGATCCCGGCGTGAAGTACCGGGGCGACTGGGACGAGCGCCCGCACCCCAAGCGTGTCATCCGCGTCACCCCGGACACTCTGCGACGCTGGCAGCGCCTCGCCGGTGACACAGGGCCGCTGGAGCACACCCGCCTGCTCACGCCGGTGAGTACCGCCGAAGACCCGGCGATCGACGCACTGGGCCTGTACCCGTTGCGGCTCGGTGCGATGGCGCCGGATATCACTCCGGGCTACCACGAAAGCGGAGCCAAGAAGGCGAAGTTCGGCCCCGGCAAGAACGTGCGGCTCATCGACTACAACACCGGCGTCGACGGCCAGGAGGACTACCACGCGGCGTCCTGGGAGGACGTCATCCTCAAGGGCCCGCAGCTCGGGGTCGCCAACCCGATGTTCAAGCAGCCGAGCCAGGGCGGCGGCGAGACGCGCGGCCTCAATCCGCAGGCACTCGCGGACGACGCGGTACCGGAGTCGGAGTACCGGCGCGTGGCCCCGATCGAGGTCTTCCGGGGAGAGCAGGACCGCTGGACCGATTGGGACCGCTACGAGGATTTGCTCGCTTCGGAGGAGGAGCGGGCGGCGGCACGGTTGGCGGTCTCGGAGAGCCGAAAGGTGGGACTGGGCGAGGTAAAGGCCGCGGAGATCGAGGCGTGCCTGCGGGACAAGGCGGGAAGGCCGTACAGCCGAGAATATCGTGTTGCCTGGCGTCAGATGATTGCATCAGATACCGAACGTGCACTCTACGCTGCCCTGTTGCCACCCGGCGCTACACACGTACACGGCTTGCGGACGATGCGTCTGCGAACTCCTTTGGAGACCTCCCTGACGGGTGGTTTCTTTGCAGCTCTGCCCGCCGACTACCTGCTGAGGACGTCCGGCACGACCAACTTTGACGTCGCCCAGGTCTCCCAATTCCCAGCCCCCCAGCCCGGTCACCCTCTAGCCTCCGCCCTCCTCCTCCGTACCCTCCGCCTGAACGCTCTGACCACCGCCTACGCCGACCTTTGGGAAGAGCTCTACGACCCCAAGTGGCCCGGCTACGAGCCCTGGGCGATCGAGTGGCCCGGCATGAAGACCGAGCTGCACACCGTAACCCCCTCCTGGCAGCGGGACACCCCGCTCCGTACCGAGTATGCGCGCCGGGCTGCTCTGGTCGAGATCGACGCGCTCGTTGCCGTCTGGCTCGGCATTGACGCTGACACGCTCGCTGCTATGTATCGGGCCCGGTTCCCGATCATGCAGGACTTCGACCGTGCGACCTGGTTCGACGCCAACGAACGCAAGATCGCCACTCATCCCAAGACCTATGGTTTTGGCCAGACCCGGGAGCACCGGCAGCAGTTCGAGGCCTACCAGGAGGACCCCGAGGCGAACCTCGTTCCCGACGGCTACGCCGCGCCCTTCTACAAGGCCGATCGCGAGCGCGAGATTCGCGAGGCCCACGCCCACTTTGCCGCTCGCCTGAACGACGCCGTGGCCAAGGGTCTGTGGAACCCGACCACGATGGAGGTCCCGAAGCCGTGAGGCCCACTCTCGAAGCGCAGGGACTCAAGGAGAGCCTGCTCCAGTACCTCTCCACCACCTACGGGCTGGCCGACGAGGGGGCCCGCAAGGCCCTGCACACCTTCCTCGGTGACGAGACCACGGGCATGTTCCGCGGCCCGTACCTGCGCCTGCGCACGCCGTTCACTCGCGCCGAGGACGGTTGGCAGCAGCACCTGGACTGGCGTCGCGCCGACGGCTGGTCCCCGTACGCGCACCAGGCCCGTGCGTTCGCCCGGCTGACCACGAAGAACGGCCACACTCCGCTCCCCACCCTGGTGACCACCGGCACCGGTTCCGGCAAGACGGAGTCCTTCCTCTACCCGGTGCTCGACCACTGCGCCCGCGAGCGCGCCGCCGGAAGGACCGGCGTCAAGGCGGTCTTCCTGTACCCGATGAACGCCCTCGCCACCGACCAGGCGGGGCGCATCAACGATTTGCTGACCGATCATCAGGAAGCGCTCAGGGGCGTCCGGGCGGGCCTGTACATCGGCGACAAGGCGGCGACGCACTACGACCACGTCTACACCCGCCGGCAGGACATGCAGCTGTCCCCACCGGACATCCTGATCACCAACTACAAGATGCTCGACCTGCTGCTGCAGCGTTCCGCGGATGGGCCGCTGTGGGAGGGCAACGACATCCGCTACGTGGTGGTGGACGAGTTCCACACCTACGACGGTGCACAGGGCACTGACGTGGCGATGCTGCTGCGCCGTCTCGCCGCCGCGGTGGGGGCCACGCAGGACGGCCGGCCGCTGGGCACGATCACGCCGGTCGCCACCTCCGCCACCCTCGCGTCCGGGACCGACTCCGACGGGGTGCGCCAACTCCTCGACGTCGCCGCGCACGTCTTCGGCACCGCGTTCACCGAGGACGCGATCGTCGGCGAGGACCGGCTCACGGTCGACGAGTTCATGCTCGACGAGACTGCCTCGCACCCGAAGTTCCTGCCCGGCCGGGTGCCCACGCCCGAGGAGCTGACCACCCTCCCCGATCCCGCCTCCGGGCCGGCCGCCTTCGCCTCGCTCGTCGAGGCCGTCACCGGCCGCCGGATCGACACGGCCGACCTGCCCGGCGCCCGGGAGCTGGGCGCGGTGCTCCGGCGGCACCGGCTCACCTACGCCGTGCTGTCGGCGTTCGACGGCACGGTGCGCAGCTACGACGAAGTCCTGGATGTCATGCGGCGCGAGGGGGCCGCCGGTTGGGACGAGGCGGTCACCACCCGACCGGAGGCGGCCGCTCTCGCGTTGGCGCGGTTCGTCGCTCTGCTGTCCGTCGCCCGCGATCCTGACGCGCCCGCCGGGGTGAGTCGTCCGCTGGTGCAGGTGGAGGTGCACCAGTGGGCGCGGTCGGTGACGCGGGTGCTGCGCGGTGTGCAGCCGTGGCCGCAGGCGTCGTTCGCATGGGACGCGGCCGGGGCGCAGGCCCAGTCGCGGACGACGCCGGACACCACCGGCCCCCGGGAGACCCGGCTGTTCCTGCCGGCGGTGTACTGCCGCGAGTGCGGTCGCTCCGGCTGGTCGGCGCTTGCGCCCGAGTCGGACGCCGAGGAGTTGAGCTTCGAGTCCCACAAGATCCGGCGTGCCTCGGTGACCGCCGACAAGGCGAAGGTCCGCGCGCTGATCGCGGCCACCGACAAGGAGGCCATGGAAGGCAGCGGCCGCGCCGTGATGGACCGGGCGGCGCAGCGCTCGCTGACCACCGGCGGCGCGGGCGTGCTGATGGTGCTGGACGGCCCCGACCGCCGACTCCGGCTGCCGGACCCGGTCGACGACTACACCGCAGAGGGCGCCCCCCAACCGCGGGGCGCGGACGCGGCCTTCGTCCTCGTCCAGTTGGGCGAGCGGGCCGAGCGGGCGGCGCAGGACGACTGGTGCCCGGCGTGCGGCACCCACAACGCGATCCGCTTCCTCGGCACCGGTGCGGCCGCACTCGCCGCCGCCTCCGTCACCCAGCTGTTCACCGGCGGGGAGATGGACGAGCAGCAGCACGAGACGAAGACGCTGATGTTCAACGACTCGGTGCAGGACGCCGCGCACCGGGCCGGTTTCGTCGCCTCCCGCTCCTACACGTTCTCACTGCGTGCGCTGTTCACCAAGCACCTGAGCGAGGACCGGTCCATCGCTCTGAACGACCTGGTGGCGGACGTGGTGGCGGCCACCACCGACCGGAAGACCCTGGCCGCCGTCGTCCCGCCGGACCTGCACGACGTCACGGGCGTGGCCCGGCTGCTGTCGGGTGCCGGCCGGGGCGGTGACAGGCGGACCTGGGACCTGATCGGCGAGCGGTTCGCCTTCGAGGCGGCCATGGAGTTCGGCCACCGCTCCCGCAACGGCCGCACCCTCGAACTCACCCGTACCGCTGCGGCGTTCGCCGACATCCCGGACGAGCAAGCGGCGATCGGACTGGTCCGCACCGCCTACGAGGAGACGACGAACCGCAGCCTCACCCTCGCCGAGCAGGACGACGCCCGCCACCTCGCCTTCCTGCGGGGCTTCCTCGACCGGCTGCGCACCCGCGGTGCGATCGGCCACCGCTGGCTGGCGAAGTACCTCGACGAGGCGGGGACCAGCCGGTTCTTCATCTGGGGCGGCCGCCCGCCCGGAATGAAGGCGTTCCCGAAGGGGGTCGCCGCCCCGGTCTTCCTGCTCGCCAAGCCGAAGCCCAACAGCGAGTTCGACGTCGCGGCCGGACGGCTTTCCTGGTACGAGACGTGGGCGCAGCGCTGCCTCGGCCTGACTCGCGAGCAGGCCGACGAGTTCTGGCTCCGCCTGCTGCCCCGGCTCACGGACGCCGGGCTGCTCGCCGTCCGCACCCCAGGTGACTCGGCGGCCCGGATCTACGGGCTCCAACCCGGGGCCGTGCGGCTCCGGCTGCTCTCCGACGAGCAGGTCAACAGCGCGTACGTGCGCTGCCCCAGGTGCTTCTGGGAGCAGACCGTGCACCCGTCGCTGCTGAGCCAGTACCACGACCAGCCGTGTCCGGCGTACCGCTGCAGTTCAGGGCGCCTCGTCGCCGGCGACCGCTGGCAGGAGAGCGTCGACCGGCACGACCGCGACCGCGACTACCGCGACGACTACTACCGCGGCCTGTACCGGCGGGCCGGCACCTTCCAGGTGATCACCGCCGAGCATACCGGTCTGCTGTCCCGGGCCAAGCGTGAACGCGTCGAGGAGGCGTTCCGCAAGGGGGAGGGCTTCAACGACCCCAACGTGCTGTCCTGCACCCCGACGCTGGAGATGGGCATCGACATCGGCGACCTGTCGGCCGTCGTGCTCGGCGCACTCCCGCGCCGTCCCGCCAACTACACCCAGCAGGCCGGCCGGGCGGGCCGCCGGACCGGCAACGCGTTCCTGCTCACCATCCCGGACCGCAAGCGCCGGGACCTGTACTTCCTCGACCGGCCGCGCGACATGATCGACGGACAGATCGTGCCACCCGGCTCGTACCTGTCGGCCGTCGAGATCCTGCGCCGCCAGTACACCGCCCACCTGCTCGACCTGGCGGCCCGCGGTCGGCTCCTGCGAGAGGACGGCAGGCCGCTGGCCGCGCTGCCGCGCAGGGTCGACGAGCTGTTCGGCCCGTCCGGCTATCTGGAGGACTTCGCCGCCGCCGCCCTCGCCCGCGGCGATGAACTGGTCCGCGGGTTCCTCGCCCTCTTCCCGAAGGGGGTGAACGAGAACGCGCAGGCGGAGCTGACCAAGTACGCGAAGCGCCGCCTGCGCAGCGCGGTCGAGCGGGCGGAACGCACCTGGGAGCGCGAGAGCCAGAAGCTGCGCGACCGCATCCGCACCATCCGGTCCGCCATCGACGAACTGAAGGACGGCGACGAGGAACAGGCCCGGACCAAGGCCGAGTTGGAAGCCGAGGCGCGGGCGCTGTCGAAGAAGGGCGGAGCCCGGCTGCGCCAGCCCGCCCAGAGCGTCCTGTGCGACCTCGGGCTGCTC
The DNA here is from genome assembly GCF_042749955.1 of Kitasatospora sp. NPDC059462. NCBI lineage: Bacteria > Bacillati > Actinomycetota > Actinomycetes > Kitasatosporales > Streptomycetaceae > Kitasatospora > Kitasatospora sp. NPDC059462. The sequence continues at coordinate 27,238 of NZ_JBHYUU010000050.1, forward strand.
CCGAACTACGCGCTCATCGACTCGGTCACCACCCTGTCCGCCACGCTCTACTGGCCGGAGGGGAAGACCGCCACCGGGCAGGACCAGTACAAGTCGAAGCCGTACAACTACGACCGGCCCCGGTCCTTCGCCGTCGCCGAACTCGCCCCCGGCAACACCTTCTACGCGGAGGGCTACAAACACCGCATCACCGGCATCGACATCATCGCCGGCCAGGAACAGGACTGGCGCCACTGGCGCTTCTGTCCCTCCTGCGGCTACGTCCGCACGGACAACGCCCAGCAGGACATCTCGCCCTGCCCGCGCTGCGCGGACACCGGCATCGCCGACTCCGGCAGCCTGTGGCAGGTCGTCCAACCGACCACCGTCACCGCCCGCGCCAAGCGCGAGGACGCCCGGATCGGCGACGAGAGCGACGACCGTGACCGACGCTTCTACACCGTCGTCGACATCGTCGACATCGCCCCCGGCGACTTCGTGGCCGAGACCTCGTGGCGGCACACCAAGGAGGTGTTCGGCGTCGACTACACCCGGCGTGCCGTGATCCGCCGGGTCAACGTCGGGCCGCTGAGGATCGGTGCCCAGGACGGCGACCAGCTCGCCGGCAAGCCGGTGCGCATCGCCCCCTTCCAGGTGTGCACCGGGTGCGGCGCGGCGAGTGCCGACGGGCAGCCGGTGTTCGACGACGACCGCGATGCCGTCGACGCCTCGGCCAACCGCCAGCGCGCCCTGAAGCACCACGCGCCCTGGTGCCCGCACCGGCGCGGTGCCGCCCAGGTGCCGCAGGAACAGGTGCTGCTGGCCCACCAGCTGGAGACCGAGGCACTGCGAGTCCTGCTTCCCGCGGCGACCGTCCTGGTCGAGGAGAAGGTGTACTCCTTCCAGGCCGCGCTCCGGCTCGGTGTCGACCGCGCTTTCGGTGGCGACCCGCAGCACCTGGACTCCTGCCTGGCCGTCATGCCCGACCGCGACACGGAGGAGACGCGCAACTTCCTCGTCCTGTACGACCGGCTCCCGCACGGCACCGGCTATCTCGACCGGCTCACCAAACCGGCCGCCTTCCGGCAGGTCCTGGAGGACGCGCGGACCCTGCTCGTCGAATGCCCGTGCGTTCAGGAGAACCGGCCTGCCTGCCACCGCTGCCTCTACCGCTACGCCGACGAGCGGCACATCGACGCGGTGTCCCGGCAGGCGGCGCTGGACATCCTCGACGACCTCCTCGGCCGGGGCACCGATGCCTGGGCCACGGAGGACATCGGGAACACCGACCAGATCGGTCTGGACGGACAGGTCGAGTCCGACCTCGAGGCACGCTTCCTCACCGTGCTACGGGCATGGGCCGAGCAGCAGGACAGTGACGCTTCGCTCGACGAGAGCGGCGACAACAGCGGCTACCTCCGGCTCAAGGACTCGGCCGCCGTCCACGGCTGGCGGCTCACGGCGCAGCGCGGCGAGGGCTTCACCCGCACCGACTTCACCTTCGAACGCACCGAAGGCCCGAAGCGGAAGGTGACCGTGTACCTCGACGGCCGCCGCTTCCACGCCTCCCGCCGCCACAACCGGCTCGCCGGGGACGCTGACAAGCGGAACCGGCTGCGGGCGAAGGGACGGGCGGTCTTCCAGCTCACCTGGGACGACCTGGTCGCGTTCGAAAAGCGGATGGGTGTCAGCTCGGCAGACCGCGAGTCGGCCGAGTCGGTGTGGCCGCCCTACTCGCACAGCGCTCGGGGGCTGGCCAGGCAGCTGCACGCCGAGCACGGCGCGGAGGACCTGGACTCCACGGCTTTCCTCGACCCGATGAGCCAGCTCCTCGCGTACCTGCGCAGCCCCGACGACGCCGCCTGGGGCCGACGGGCTGCGGCCGTGGTGGGCGGACTGCTGCAGGACCGCCAGGTGCCGCTCGTCGCCGGCGGCTCCGCGGAGCAGACGCGTCGAACACTCGGGACGCTCCTCGAAGCCTGGAGCCACGGCGATGGCATCGACCCGGTTACCGTGACAGGAATCGGGACGCTCAACTTGTTCCAGAGCTGCGACCAGTCCGGACTGCCCATCGCGTTCCTGTTCGACGGCCTCACCGGCCCCTGGACGGCGCTGGTGTGTCTCGACGACACGGAGACGGACCGCCTCGACACGGTGGAGCACAAGGCCCGGTGGCGGGCCTGGCTCCAGTGGTCCAACCTGCTGCAGTTCCTCGCCCACGACGGCGGCGACGGCATCCAGCTCACCACCGCCACGGCGGAAGGGTTCGACCTCGGCACGCTCAAGGCGTTCGGCGGGATCGGCGAACTCGAGTCCCTGGTCGCCCAGTACGGCGAGGGCGAGCGGCCGGTCCCGCAGCCCGCAGCGCTGGCGCTGCCGAACCACACCCCGCTGGAGGCTGCCCTGCGGGACCTGCTGTGGGACCGGGAGATCCTCGGATACCTGGACGAGGACGCCCCCGACTCCCCGCTCGCTCGCCTCGCCCACGCTCTGGCCGACCACGGCAAGCAGGCGCCGGTGTACGGCTACGAGCTCGGCGACCGCGGTTGGCTCGCCGACCTTGCCTGGGCCGGCCCAGGCGTGCGGATCGCCGTGATGGCAGAGCCGTACGACAGCGAGGACGAGGAGAACCGCAAGACCTGGCAGGCGTACCACGACGCGGGCTTCACCGTCCGCTCGGCCGACGAATGGCTCGGCCTCCTCGACGACCTGCTCGCCGCTCTTCCCGAGGCCGCCGGCCGGCCCGACGCCGCTTCCGACTCCCACGAACCGAGTGCCACACGATGACCGCACGCCTGAGCCTCTACCAGAAGGCCGAGAACGAGCTCTACAAGATGGACTCGTCGGTCAAGACGAAGTTCTACGACTTCTGCCACCTGTTCCGGAACGACCCGGCGCACCCGAAACTCGACCTCAAACCGCTCAAGGGCGACCGCCGCATCTTCCGTGCCAGGATCGACCCCTCGTACCGAGCGCTCCTCGCCCCCGCCGGTGTGGGCCCGGACGGCGTCGAGCAGTGGCTCGTCGTCGCGGTGCGGCACCGCAAGCACGTCTACGAAGAACTCAGCGTCGCCATCAACCGGATCACCGGCGAGATCGAGTTCGTCGACCTCGGCGTCGTCGGTCAGAGCGTGCTCAAGCGGGCAGGCATCCAGCTCACCCCCGACACGGCCGACGCGGCCCGCCCGGAAGAGCCTGCCGCCGCCGCTCCCGCCGCCGTGCCTGCCGTCGAACCCTCCGCGCCGCCGCTCCTCACTGCCTGCACCGCTGACGACCTCCGCCGCCTCGGCGTCGCGGAAGCCCTGATCGAGGTGGCCCTCCAGGTCACCACCGACGACGAACTCGACCAACTCGTCGCCGGCGCACCGCGCCTCACCGCCGAAGTGCTCACCGGTCTCGGTGCCGGCATGAGCGTCGACGAGGTCGAGGAGGAGATCACCCAGCCCGCCGCCACCGTCCTCGAACCCGGTTTCGAGGACGACATGGGTGCTGCCCTCACCCGCACCGCTGTCACCACCGTCGACGACGACCTGCGCGACGTGCTCGCAGAGGGCGATTTCCGGGCATGGAAGGTCTACCTCCACCCCACCCAGCGCAAGATCGTCGAGCGGAACCACAAGGGTTCGGCCCGGGTCAGCGGCGGACCCGGAACCGGCAAGACCATCGTGGCCCTGCACCGCACCGCCAGGCTCGCCGCCCAGCTCCCGCCCGGCCGGGACAAGCCGATCCTGCTCACCACTTACACCAAGAACCTCACCGCCGACCTGCGCTCCCGGCTCAGCTCCCTGATCACCCCCGACCTGCTCGCCCGGGTGGACATCAAGCACATCGACGTCCTGGCCCAGAGCGTCCTCAACGAGAACAGCGCCGCCGGCGCACAGCGTTCACTCATCGGCGACGCCCAGGCGAAGGACATCCTCGGCGAAGTCCTGTTCGAATACGACGCGGAGCGGCGCTGGGACGCCGACTTCCTCTTCGACGAGTGGGAGCAGGTGATCCTCGGCCAGTCGCTCGCCACCCGGCAGGACTACTTCAAAGCCCGGCGCGCCGGCATGGGCCGCTCCCTCACCCGCCCCGAACGCGCAAGCGTCTGGCAGGTGCTGGAACAGTTCACGCTGCGCCTGAACGGCATGAAGCGCGAGACCTGGGCGCAGTCCGCGGAGCGCGCCGCGCGCTACGAGATGGAGCGCGCACGCAAGATCAAGGACCGCGCGGAGCAGAGGGCCGCGATCGGCGGCGGCGACCTGAAACACCTCGACGACAACAGCTCCGCCATCCGCTACCTGCGCCACCGCTACCAGCACATCGTCGTCGACGAGGCACAGGACCTCAGCGCCGCCCACTGGAAGATGCTGCGCGCGATGGCGGCCCCCGGCTCGAACGACCTGTTCATCGCCGGCGACACCCACCAGCGGATCTACGACCGCCAGGTCACCCTCTCCACCGTCGGGATCAACATCCGAGGTAGCTCCTCCAAACTGACCCTCAGCTACCGCACCACGCAGGAGATCCTCAACCAGGCCGCCAAGGTCGTCGGCGACGCGACCTACGACGACCTCGACGACGGCACCGACAACCTCAACGGCTACCACTCCCTGCTCCGTGGCCCGGCGCCGGAGTTCATCGCCTGCACGGACTGGGACGACGAGATCACCAAGCTCGCCGCCAGGCTGAAGCTCTGGCGCCAGGAGGTCACCCAACCGGCCGAGGACGGTACCGTCCGCGATCCCCACGGCACCATGGCCGTCTGCGTCGCGGACGGCGACATGGCCGGCCGCGTCGCCTCCGACCTCGCACTCAAGCACGGCATCACCACCGCGACCCTCACCAAGGACGGCCCCCAGGGCGGCGGTGAGGTGCACATCGGCACCATGCACCGCTTCAAGGGCCTGGAGTACCAGAAGCTCGCCATCATCGGCGCGAGCGACGGCATCCTGCCGCGCACGGCCCTGATCGAGAAGTACCTCCACACCGACCCCAAGCGCTACGAGCGCGAACTCAAACAGAGTCGCAATCTGCTCTTCGTCGCCGCTACCCGCGCCCGCGACGCACTGTCGATCTCATGGCACGGCGCCCCCAGCCCGTTCCTGCAGAGCCATAACTGACATCGCATCGACTCTGAAGCTCCGTTCCCCCTGTACCCCATCGTTCGAGGAGCCGTCGTGGACAGCACCGCGTACCCCGAGTTCCTGCTGAGCCTGCCCGGTGGCACGCACGTCGCCCGTGGGCGGCTGCTGGCGGACCGCGGCAGCAACGGCAGTCAGAAGTTCGTGGTGCTTGCGGGTTCTCCGGCGCGGGCCGAGGTGGTGCCGTCGTTCCCGATCCGGATGCCGTCCTCGTTCCGCTTCCGCGAGGCACTGATCGCGGAGGGTGCGATCACCGACTCGGGCCGCTGGGCCGGGACGCTGGAGGTGGTGCGCGACGTCGAGTGCGGCTCGCCGTCCGCCGCCGCCGAGATCCTGGTGGGGCGCAGCGCCAACGGGTGGGCCGAGTGGAAGACCGCGGACGGGGCGCCGCTGTCCGATTTCATGCCGGGTGTCTGGGCGGGCCCCAACCGGGCCTGGTTGGTCCGCGGGTCCAAGGTGTCGGGCGTGGATGTCGTCCGTCGCCTCTGGCTCCCGGAGGGAAGGGTGAGCCTGTCGGCCGCGCGGCTGCGGTCCGGCGTGAAGCAGGGTGCGAGCAAACACGAACTGCGGTCGATGGTCGAGGAGGACTACGAGTCGACCGCGACCTACAACCAGCGGCTCGAACTCGCCGACGAGTTCCACGCGTTCCTGTCGCGGATGAAGCCGGGCGACACCGTGTGCACCATCTCCGACAACGAGCTGTACGTCGGAGAGATCACCGGCTCGGCCGAGCAGGTCGCCTCGGAGGACGGGAGGTCGAACCTGCGCCGACCGGTGGAGTGGCAGCCGGACGGCCACCCCTACGACGAACTGCCGGAAGGATTGCAGCAGAAGCTGTCGGCACAGCACGACGTGGTCGAGCTGACGTCCGTACAGGCCCTCATCGACGGGCTCGGCCTGACCGACGAGGACCTCGCCGCAGAAGCCGAAGCAGCCGACGTGGACCCCAGCGTCGAACTCCCCATCGTGACCGCCCGTCGCGAGCTGGAACTGCCCGATCTCACCAAGGAATTGGCCGATGACCTGCTGGTGCACGACGCCGCCTGGCTAGGGGAGCTGCGGGACCTGCTGTGGGACGAGCGGCAGCTGATCCTCTACGGGCCGCCCGGCACCGGCAAGACCTTCCTGGCCCTCAAGCTCGCCGAGTTCCTCGGCGGCGGCCCCGAGCAGGTCAAGCTCGTGCAGTTCCACCCCTCCTACGCCTACGAGGACTTCTTCGAGGGCTTCCGCCCCCAGGAGGACCGCGAGACCCGCGAGGTTGCGTTCCGGCTGACCGCCGGACCACTGCGGGAACTCGCGGACCTGGCCTCGCGCGAGGGCAACCAGCACATCCCGCACTTTCTGATCATCGACGAGATCAACCGCGCCAACCTGGCCAAGGTCTTCGGCGAGCTGTACTTCCTGCTGGAGTACCGCAACAAGTCCGTGCGGCTCACCTACTCGGGCGACAACTTCGCCCTGCCGTCGAACCTGTTCGTCATCGGCACCATGAACACCGCCGACCGCTCCATCGCCCTGGTGGACGCCGCGATGCGCCGCCGCTTCGCCTTCGTCGAGCTCTCCCCGCGGATAGAGCCCACCCGAGGCCTGCTGCGCCGCTGGCTCACCGCTCAGGACGCGCAGGACAGCGAGCCGGCGGACCTGCTCGACACCCTCAACGCCCGCATCGACGACCCGGACTTCCGCATCGGCCCCTCCTACCTGATGAAGAAGGGCGTCTACCGGACCGGCGGCCTGGACCGCACCTGGCGGACGAAGATCCTGCCTCTGCTGGAGGAGCACCATTACGGCGAGGGCATCGACATCGAGAAGCGCTACGGGCTTGGCGCCCTGCGCGCGACGATCGCCCGTGAGCGGCGAGCCGGGGCCGAGCGCTTCGCCGCGCAGCCGGGTGACCTCCAATGGTCGCCCGACCAGGGTGGCAGCCCCGGGAACGTCCCCGACGACGGTGGCGCCCCGACAGTCGGCGCCCCCGCCCGATGACCACCGTCGAGCTGGTCGAGCACGCCCGGCCCACCCCGTGGACGCTCGACACAGCCATAGGCCAGGCACTCGCCACATCCAAGATCGTCGATGCCGCACCCGACCCCTACACACCGGGGGTGTGGCTGCTGCGGGCGGGCAGCAAGGTCGGTGCGGTCACGGTTACCGCCCCCGGCGCCGACCCGGTGAGCGTCCAGATCACGCCGAAGGTGTCCATCGCCAGGCTGCTGTTCCTGCTCGGCTACGCCACCGACTCCAAGGGCTGGCGCAACGACACCGTGGACGTGCAGCAGTACGCGGACCTGCTGCCCGCGCTCGCCCACGCCTTCGAACGCCAGGTGGAACGCGCGCTGCGCCAGGGCCTGATCCAGGGCTACCGCACCATCGAGGACACCGCGCTGGTAGTCCGCGGCCGCATCCGCGAAGCCGACCAGATCCGCCGCCGCTTCGGCGCCGCGATCCCCGTGGAGCTGCGCTACGACGAGTTCACCGCCGACACTCCCGAAAACCAGATCCTGCGCGCCGCCGTCGAGCGCCTGCTGCGCTTGCCCGGCGTGCCGCCCCTGGTGAGCCGCCGCCTGCTGCACCACAAGGCCCGTCTGGCCGACGTCTCCCCGCTGGTGCGCGGCGTCCCACTGCCCGCTTGGCGGGCAACCCGGCTGAACGCGCGCTACCACCAGGCCCTGCATCTGGCCCGGGCGGTGCTGCGCGACAGCTCCGTCGAGCACCGTGCGGGTGACCTGCGCATCAGCTGCTTCCTGTTCGACATGAACCGCCTCTTCGAAGACTTCGTCACCGTCGCCCTGCGCGAGGCCCTGACCTCCCGGCACCCCGGAGGCCGTACCGTGCTGCAGGCACGTCACCACCTCGACGAGGCGAACACCATCCGGATCCGGCCCGACCTGGTCCTCTACGGTCCAGACGACCTCCCGCGCGCGGTCGTCGACGCCAAGTACAAGGCCGAGAAGCCCGACGGCTTTCCCGAGGCCGACCTGTACCAGATGCTCGCCTACTGCACAGCTCTCGGCCTCGGCGAGGGCCACCTCGTCTACGCCAAGGGAAACGCCCCGCACGCCGTGCACCAGGTGCGGGGCAGCGGCATCGTGCTGCACCAGTACGCCCTCGACCTCGACCAGCCGCCGACCGCACTGCTCGCCGAGGTGGCCGACCTCGCCGACGCCGTCTCCGCCGTTGCCGGTTCGTCCCTATGATCTGCAAGATCATCCCGGCGGACCAAGGAGCATCGCCGTGCCGCGACTTGCCTTCGAGCGCACCTTCTGGGAAACCTTGTGGGTCTCGCTGGTCAGCGGCTGGACCGGCGACACCCTCTTGCCGCCGGACTGTGCCGCGGCGCCCGCAAGCCGGCCGCCGCCCACGCCCGAGCGGCTGATGCAGAGGTGCGCCGCCGGTGGATCCCGGCCAGGTACCTCCGCATCGACACTTCTGCAGTTGCCCATCGACTCGCACGTCGGTCGCAGTGCCTTATTCGGACTCAGAACAGGGCGCCCTGAGGGGCGGCGGTGACGGTAGTCGTTCCGATGATCCGGCCAGGGGAGGCCGTGAGTTGCTGCTCGTCCCGCATGCGCTTGAGTAGGGGTATCACCTGGGTGGGCCGGTAGACGGTCTCCAGCAAGGTGTACCTCTTGAGCTGATCGACGGACAGGGGCGCCGGAGCGGTGCGGAGGTGTTCGAGCAGGATGCGGCGCAGCGGGCCGGTGTCCGGTTCGAGCTCCAGATCGAGGGCCTGCTGGTGGGGATCCTTGGGGTCGCGGTAGCGGACACCTGAGGTGCTGTCCACGGCCCACATGGCCTCCTTCATCTTCTCGACGCCTCGCTCGTGGCGGGTGCCGAAGATCAGGTAGAGGAGGCGGCGACCTTCGTCGATCATCTCGAAGACCAACGTGTGGTGGAAACCGGCTTGTTGGAGCGACGCACGGTACTGGTCGCGCAGGTAGGCGGCCTTGGCGCTGGACGGCTGCTGGAAGACGCCGTGCCAGTCGGAGCCGCCGAAGAAGGCATCGCCGGTGGCGCGGTGCTGCTCGTTCTTCTCTGCGAACCGGAAGAGGAAGGAGGGCTGGAAGGTGACCATCACCTCGTTGCTGTGGTGAGCGTCGGCTAGCCGCCGCAGAAGGTCGAACGGCACCTCCGGGCCGCCGAAGCCGTCGAGCAGGACGAACATCGGCCGACGCATGCTGTCCGTGCGGGCCAGTCCTTCCAGGAGGACGGGGTGGCAGCTGCCCTGACCGATTCGGACATCCAGCCGTCCTGACCGCAGCCGGCTGGAACGCGCGGCGGCTGCGATGCGCTGCTCCAACTCCGCGTTGCGCCGGAGGTCTTCTTCCACCAGCACCATCCGCACCCGGCCCGGTCTGTCCTGGAGGGCGCTGGCGAGCACGTGGTAGGCGACGATTGGCGAGCCCTGTTCGCCGCCCCGGTAGACGCCGGGGCCCGCGAACCCCTCGGCGTAGACGACGGTGTCGTTGTACCGGAGCATGATCGGGGCCCATGCCTGGAGGTAGCGGCGCAGCAGGGCGTGCTTCGCTGCGGTGTGCGGGTCGCGGTCCCAGGTGACGTCCTTCGGTACCGACATGTGTCTCCCCGATGAGGTCTGCTGTTGCTACCGAGGGGAGGATCACACAATCATCACGCGCTGAACAGGGTGCGTACACGGCTCACGGCGTCACCCAACGGCGGCGCGGTGGCGCTCGGGCATGTCGTCCCAGGTGCGTCCCTGGAGGTCGCGTCCACCGGCCTTCGGATTACGTCCACCCCACTGCTTGAAGAAGAACGGCACGCCCGCCGCCGCGCAGGCGTCGCGGATCTCCAGTACCCACCGCGGGTCCATCGGCCGATGCCCGGGCCCGGACTCGCCGCCCGCGATCACCCAGCCGATCCCGGCGAGTTCCAGCCCCGGCAGCGGTCCGAGCAGCGGCTCCAGCGAGAGGAAACGCACGGCTGCGGGAACCCCGCGCAAGTCGTTGACGCGCCCGAGGTGCCCGGCGCCCTCCACGGACACCCCCATCCAGAGGTTGGCTGGCCAGTCGAGCCGCTCTGCGACCCGGCGCAGCCGCACCGAACGCTTCGTCAACACCTGGTACGTGTGCTGCGGCGTCTCGGCAATCACCGCGAAGACATCCCGCACGAAGGACAACGGCACCTTGGCGTGGAACAGGTCGCTCATCGAGTTCACGAACACCATCCGCGAACTGCGCCACCGCCGGGGCACCTCCAGCGCGTCCCGGTGGACCGTCAGCCCGAACCCGGGCCCCGACGTTCGAGGATCACCGTCCGCCTGGTACTTCGCGGCTCCCATCGCCTTCAACCGCCTTGCCAGGACCAGGGCGTAGCAGTTGTCGCACCCGGCGGAGACCCGGTCGCAACCGGTGGTCGGATTCCACGTCGCCTCCGTCCACTCGATGCTGCTGCGATCACTCACTGCTCGCTCCTCGCCCCAGACGCGCGCTCGCTGCGGCACTGGCCGCACGGCACTGCTTACCATCCTCCGCAGACACCGCGATGTCGAACCGTTCGACGTCAGCAGCAGAACCCGTCCGTCTGGAGACGAAACACGCTCTCGGGGAATCCTTCGACGTTCAACGCTGGTGGTTCGACGATCCGGTGCGGGTACCCGACGGCAGAGCGCCGCCGCCGGGTACCCGTGTCACTGGCCGATCGGCGGCTCAACCGTCGGCGCCGCCGACGGAGGAGCGTCCCGGGCCCCGCCAACCGGTGGCCGCGGGCCAGAGGACGGAGACATCGAGAACCTGCTCGATGAGATCGGGGATCCACGGCTCGTCGGGCGGCGACGTCAGGACGACGTGGAACTGTTCGGGAACCCCGTCGACCACCTGCCCGATCTCCCGCACACGGACCGCGCCGGACCGCACGGCGTGGTACGAGGAATGGCCGACCGGAAGGACCTCGTAAACGATCGGCCCCCGTTCTCCGGGGCGGACGACATCGACGATCGACGAGTCCTGCGGTTTGTGGCCTGCCTCGAAGAGAGCAGCCATGAGCTGGTGACGCACCGCCTCGTGCCGTAGGCACGTCCGGTCCGACTCGGCCGCGGCCGCGAGCTCGGATGTCAGGGCGGTGACCGGCGAAGACACGGCGGACACGGCCGGGGACTCCCCGCCTGTCAGTCCCGCCAGGGCGGCGGCCGCCCGGTCGTGCCAACCGCTGCTCCGTAGGACTTCGCCGAGCTGCTCCAGCCTGGTGGCGTCAGTCGACCGTACGGCCTCCGGGAGATTGCGGGAGAGGTCCCTCAGCACCGCCAGATCGGTTGAGGACGGGGACCCGAGGAGCTGCCAGACAGGGAGCCAGTCGGCCTGGTCGCGGCGGAGGCAGCAGTTCACCAGCTCGTCGAGGCCCGAGTTGCCCGTCTCCGGCAGCTCCACCGGGATGCCCTCGCCGAGGGCGGTCAGGACCGCGAGCGCGGCTCGGTACAGTTCGGCCGACCGGTCGGAGATCGCCTGGCGTCCGAAGTCGTTGGCCGACACCAAGTGCACGCCGGAGCGGTGCTGCACGACCCAGACGTCCAGTTCCTGCCCGGTCTCGGGCGCTCGGTCACCGGACCTCAGCCGCAGGAGGTACCGCCGCTGCGGATCTTCCAGTACCGGGGTGACTCTCCAATGGAGCTGATCGCCATGGGCAAGGGCACGTACTCGCAGTTCGGTGCCGGGTGCGAGTTCGTCGGCCCCTTCCAGACCGGCCGCTGCCAGGATCTCCGCGTCCAGCGGGGTGGGGCTGCGGACGAAGAGCACCGAACTGCCGTCAGGTGAGAGGTTCCAGGTCTGTGAGGCGCCGAGAACGAGGTGGTTGCCCCGTGGTTGTGTCTCGATGTGGCCGCTGGCCAGGTCCCTCGCAAGTGTGGTGCGGAGCCGGCCGAGGAAACCGGGGTCGGCCGGATCGGCCCGGTCCGAGGTGAGGCCGGCGTACGCGGCTCGCGTCTCCGCGCCCACCAGGATCTCTTCGACCCCAAGGGCGCGCACGGTCGCCGTGTCCTGGAGCGCAGGACCGCGCTGGGCAGCGGCGAGCCCGGAGGACCTGTACCGGGACGGGACCCCGGCCAGGTACTGCGCCGGGCTCCGTTCGCCGTGTACGCTCCGGTAGCCGGTCACGGTTGTCCCATCGTGGCTCAGGACGAACCGGTAGCCGCTGAGGTCGACGAGTCGGTAACCGTCCGATTGCTGCGCCTGGCGCCCGTCGGTCAGGAACGTGGCGATCACGCCGCGGATCTCGGCCTCGGCCTCCTGGTCACTGCCGCGGTGCGCGGTGACGAAAGCCCGTACGGCGGCCCTGGTCACCCGGAGCCTGCGGAGGAAGGCGTCCGACGCCTCCAACACGGCTCCGAGGTCGGCGTCGACGGGCACCCTGGGCAGGTAGCGGGTCGGAGGCCGGTCCGGTACCGCGCCCATCCGGAAACCGCTGCAGGAACTGTCACGACACCAGCCGTCGGCGTTCTCCGTGGGGAGCTTGCAGCGCTCGCCGTCCAGGTGGAAGCGCGAGCAGACACGGCCCACCGCCGGATCGGACGGGGGCTTCGGGGTGGGGTCGGCCGGTTCGACGGAGGGCAGCATGACCGCGGGGAGGGGCGAGGCGTGCAACACCGTCAGTGTCTGCGTGCTTCGGGTCAGGGCCACGTACAGCTGACGCGGACCCTCAGCACCGCGGGCGGTGATGATCGCAGGCTCCAGGACGAGGACGTGGTCGAATTCCATGCCCTTCGCCTCGCCCGCAGTCAGGACAGTCACCGCCTCCCGGACCTCGTCGGTCATCGCCTCCGCAGCGTCGACCAGGAGCTGTACCTGCCGGAGCCAGTCCGAATCGTCGGGGACGATCAAGGCGATCGAGCGCTGGATGTGACCGTCCGATCCGGCCAGCCGTGCCGCGTGCTCGACCGCCTCGGTGAGGAGTTGCCACGGCGGCGTCTCCACAATCCGCACGGGCCCCCCGTTCGCCCTCTTCACCGCGGCCGGGAACGGAACGGACGGAGCCACCGCCCGGGCCAGGGGCGCGACGAACTCCATGATCTGCGCGGGCACCCGGTAGCTGGTGGTGAGTTCTTCGAGGTGCCAGCCGCCCTGGCCCGCCAGGATCCGGCCGATCCGCTCCCAACTCGGGTAGCCGTGTGCTCCGGTGGCCTGTGCGAGGTCGCCGAGTACCGTCATCGACCCCTTCGGGTTGCGCCGTCGCAGCGACCGGGCCTGCATGGGAGTCAGGTCCTGGGCCTCGTCCACGACGATGTGCGGGTAACTCGGCGGTGTCTCCCCTGAGATGAGGGTCCGCAGTTCCTCGAGGCACACCAGGTCGTCGAGGGTCCACACCTCGTCCTCGGCACGCTCGGCGGCCGGGCGGGACAGCAACCCCTGCTCAGCCGCGTCGAGCACGTCGGCCGCGCACTCGGCCAGCCTGCTGGACGAGTTCAGCAGGCTGCGCAGGGCCTCCTCCGGGCTCAGGGGAGGCCACACGCGTTCGACGAGCCCGGCGACCTGGCGATGGCGCTCGACGCTCTTCCGAATGGTCCGGTCGTGGGCACGCTGCGGGAAACCCTGCTTCAGCGCGGCCAGCAGGAGGTCGACCAGGAGGTCACGGAAGTGGTCACGGCGGGCTCTGTAGTGGCCCGGTCTGCTGCGGGCGGCCTCGAAGGCGCGGCGGACCTCGGACACCGGAACTCTCAGCGGCGCGCTGCCCAGGACAATGGTGAACATCGGTTCGTCCTGCGCGTCGGCAGCGGCAGTGACGGCTGCATCGATGGCGTCCGGCCGGCAGTTGCCGTCGACCCGGAGCCGCAGTACCACCGCCATGCGCTCGTCCGACTTGACCCGCCGCACCGGCGGGTCGTCCTCGCCTCGAACAGTCCCCTCCCAGAGCAGGGGGAGTTCGACCGCGGTGACGTTGCGCGAGCCCAGCGTGGGGAGAACTCTGCCGACGTACTCCAGGAACCTCCGGTGCGGGCCCACCACCAGGATGTCCTGCGCCTGGAAGCGCTTGTTGTCGACGAGCCAGGTGACCCGGTGCAGACCGACAGCGGACTTTCCGGTGCCCGGACCGCCCTGGACGATCAGGACGTCCGTGGACGGGCTGGCCACCAGGGCCATCTGGTCGGGCTGGATGGTTTCGACGATGTCGCGCATGCGGTTGCGGCGGGCGCGGTCGAGGTCGCGGAGCAGCAGGTCGTCCACGGCAGGCTGCCGAGCCCCGGCGGTGGGGCCGAACACGTCCACGGGGGAGGGTACGCCGATCCCCGCACCGACGGCGGCCGTGACCGGTGGAGCTATCTCGTCGCGGTAGTCCCGGAGCGTCCGCCCGTCGCAGTCCAGACGTCGACGCAACCGGACTTCTCCTGGGGCGTTCGGCGTGGCCAGGCGCCAGGCGGTGGCGAGCTCGTTCGTCCAGGATATGACGACGGTGTCGCGGGTCTCCGCGTCGTGCACCGTCCGCCGCCCGAGGTAGAAGACCTCCTCCTCGCCGGTCTTGTCCGACTGGGTGTCCACCCTCATCGTGACGAGGTTTTCGCCCTCCAGGCGGAACTCCTCCGCCCTGGCCAAGGACTCTGCCCGGGTCGCGATGCCGTCCTTCCCGGTGGCCGCGGCTCGGGCCGAGGAGTTGCCGGACAGTTCTGCGAGCTTCGCTTCGTAACAGGCGTACGCGCGATCGACCGCTCGTTGTTCGGTGGCCATGACGGCCGACCTCGGTGACGTGCCCATGTGCTTCCCTCCCGCGGGGCCGCACTGAGCGGCCACCCGCCTGCAGCCCCGACCTGCTTATCAGAGGGTCCTTGCGGGTCGAGTACGGAAAGCCACATTCGTTGCGCAAGCGTAGAGTTCGGAGCCCTCCGTGCCGTTGCAGGCTGGGCGAAGCAGCGGGGCATTGTGTCGTGTCGTGGTGCGAAAGTGCGGCACGGTTGTTGACGGGGGGATCACGCTCCAGGTCAGCTATGGTGCCAGAGTGTTCCGCCGGTCTGGCTCGGGGACAACTCGTCCGTGATGAAGCGGGTCGTCGAGCGGCTGTACGCCTGCTCGTCGATCCTCAACGAGCGCGGCCAGTACGCGTACTACGGGCGGGTCGGCGGGTGTCTGATCACCGGCAACGAGGACGGCGCCAAGCACTGCGCGATGAACGTGCTCTACAGCCTCCAGCACCTCGGCTACACCGTCCCGCCGCAGGCGGACGCCGGCTGGGTGGGGGAGGCGGGGCCGGGGCCGTCGTACCTGGACGCCGGGTCGGGCGGGCCGCAGAACGACTTCACCAACCGCAACACGACGTTCATGACCTGGAACCTGCTCCACCTGGCCCGGATCCTCAAGGACGCGGGCGGGATCCCGGCGTACGGGAACCAGCGGTCGGAGTGGGACGCGGGGTGCCGGTTCGATTTCGAGAATCCCGAGCACCGCTGAGCGAGGGCGGGTGTGACGGTCCGTCGGTACCGGAACGACCCGTGACGCGCGGCCCCGGCGCCCCGGCGGGGCCGCTTCGGCGTGCCCGGTGGTCCGAACCGATCATCAGATGCGCCATTTCAAACGCGACTGATGTGAACGTTCACCCTTTCGAGTGCACAGGATCATGCGAAGCGGTCCAGATCGTTCCGCCCCGCCTACGGTTGGGCAGCAGCGAGACGGGGCCGCCCGCGACGAGCGGAGATGCCCCCTCTTTCCGGGACGGAGGCGACGGCCGACGGCCCGTCATGTCGTGCCCCCCTTCGCAGAGGAAGGTTCTCCCATGCCCGTGGCCACGAGCGTCGAGACACCGCAGGCTCCCCGGCAGCACCCGCACCCCGGCCGGCGCACGGCGGTGCGGTCATGAGCGGGACGGCCCTGGAGCAGCTCCTCCGCGGGCCGAGCGGGATCGGCACGGCGGCACTGAACCTGGCGCTCCGTCAGGTCGCGGCGGTGGAGACGGCGGAGACCGGGCCGCCCTCGGGCAAGCCGGCGTCCGGCGACCCCGTGCCCGGCCTGTACTTCCACCCGGTGCCCGAGCCGGACGCCGCGCGGGTGGCGGAGGTGAACCGCCGCATCAAGCTGTGGGCCGACGAGATCGAGCTCTACCCGCCGGACTGGGAGGAGCAGTTCGACGGCTTCTCGGTGAGCCGCTACATGGTCGCCTGCCACCCGGACGCCCCGAGCGTCGACCACGTCATGCTCGCCACCCGGCTGATGGTCGCGGAGAACGCCGTCGACGACTGCTACTGCGAGGACCTCGGCGGCTCGCCGGTCGGCCTCGGCAGCCGGCTGCTGCTCGCCCACACCGCCCTGGACCCGCTGCACACCACCGCGGAGTACCACGGCGGCTGGCAGGAGTCGCTGGCCTCGGACCCGCCCCGGCGGGCGTACCGCTCGGCCATGGAGCACTTCGCCCGGGCCGCCACCGCCTCCCAGGCGGACCGCTTCCGGCACGACATGGCGCGCCTGCACCTCGGGTACCTCGCCGAGGCCGCCTGGGACCAGGACGACCACCACGTCCCGGAGGTGTGGGAGTACCTGGCGATGCGGCAGTTCAACAACTTCCGCCCGTGCCCGACCATCACCGACACCGTCGGCGGCTACGAGCTGCCCGCCGACCTGCACGCCCGGCCGGCCATGCAGCGGGTCATCGCGCTCGCCTCCAACGCCACCACCATCGTCAACGACCTGTACTCGTACACCAAGGAGCTGGCGAGCCCGGGGCGGCACCTCAACCTCCCGGTGGTGATCTCCGAGCGCGAGGGCGTCGACGACCGCGAGGGCTACCTGAAGGCCGTCGAGGTGCACAACGAACTGATGCACGCCTTCGAGGCGGAGGCCGCGGCGCTGGCCGCCGCCACGCCCGTCCCGGTGGTGGTGCGCTTCCTGCGCGGGGTCGCCGCCTGGGTCGACGGCAACCACTACTGGCACCGGACCAATACCTACCGCTACAGCCTGCCCGATTTCTGGTAACCAAGGAGCTGAACCGTGTCCGTCACCGACACCACCCCCGTGAACCGCACCGCCGTCCCCGGACCGGCCACTCCCTACCAGGGCGACATCGCCCGCTACTGGGACCATGAGGCCCGGCCGGTGAACCTGCGCCTCGGCGACGTGGACGGCCTCTACCACCACCACTACGGCATCGGCGAGGTCGACCTGGCGGCGCTCGGCGACCCGGAGGACAGCGAGCGCGAGAAGAAGCTCGTCTCCGAGCTGCACCGGCTGGAGTCCGCGCAGACCGACGTCCTGCTCGACAGCCTCGGCGACATCCGCCCCGAGCACACCCTGGTCGACGCGGGCTGCGGCCGCGGCGGCTCCATGGTGATGGCCCACCAGCGGTTCGGCTGCAAGGTCGAGGGCGTGACCCTGTCGGCCAAGCAGGCCGAGTTCGGCAACCGGCGGGCCAAGGAGCTCGGCATCGACGACTCGGTGCACGCCCAGGTCTGCAACATGCTCGACATGCCGTTCGGCAACGGCACCGTCCGGGCCTCCTGGAACAACGAGTCCAGCATGTACGTGGACCTGCACGACCTGTTCGCCGAGCATTCCCGGATCCTGTCGGTCGGCGGCCGCTACGTGACCATCACCGGCTGCTGGAACCCGATCTACGGCCAGCCGTCGAAGTGGGTCTCGCAGATCAACGCCCACTTCGAGTGCAACATCCACTCCCGCCGCGAGTACCTGCGCGCGATGGCCGACAACCGCCTCGTCCCGAACGCCGTCGTCGACCTGACCGCCGCCACCCTCCCGTACTGGGAGCTGCGGGCCACCGTGCCGTCCCTGGTGACGGGCATCGAGGAGGCGTTCATCAACTCCTACAAGGACGGTTCCTTCCAGTACCTGCTGATCGCGGCCGACCGGGTCTGACCCCGCGGCGCCGCACGGCGCGGACCCGGCCCGGCCGAACGGGGCGGGGCCGGGTCCGCCGCGCGTCGCGGCACCCCCCCGGGC